>JAICSG010000380.1 GCA_025937035.1 Thermoanaerobaculia bacterium
GGGGTGCGCAGGCGGCGGTCCAGCACCACCCTGACGTTGGGGCCGGCGGCGAGGCCGAGGCGGCGGTCGAGACGGGGATCGTCGGCGAGCAGGGTTCCGCTCCCCACCAGGATGGCGTCGTGCTCCTCGCGCAGGGCGAGGGCCCACTGGCGGGCCTGGGGAGAGGAGATCCACTGGCTCTGGCCGGTGGAGGTGGCGATGCGGCCGTCCAGGCTCATGGCCCACTTGAGGGTCACCTCGGGACGGCCGAGGAGGTGGGCG
Source organism: Thermoanaerobaculia bacterium (assembly GCA_025937035.1). GTDB lineage: Bacteria > Acidobacteriota > Thermoanaerobaculia > Multivoradales > UBA5704 > DATARR01. The sequence goes on from JAICSG010000380.1 coordinate 262, forward strand.
GTCAGGAAGGGGAGATTGAGGCGGACCGCCTCCTCCACCAGGAAGCCGGACTCGACCTCGATCCCAGCCGCGCGCAGCCGGGCGAAGCCTTGGCCCGCGACCTTGGGGTTGGGATCGCCATGGCAGGCCACCACGCGGGCGATGCCGGCGGCGATCACCGCGTCGGCGCAGGGCGGGGTGCGGCCGTGGTGGGAGCAGGGCTCCAGGGTGACGAAGAGGATGGCACCTCGCGCGTGGTCGCCGGCCTCGCGCAGGGCCTCGACTTCCGCGTGGGGTCCGCCCACCTGACGGTGCCAGCCGCTCCCCACGACCTCGCCGTCCCGCACGAGGACGGCGCCGACGCGCGGGTTGGGCGAGGTGCGGTAGCGGCCGCGGGCGGCGAGCCGGAGGGCCCGCCGCAGATGCGCGATCTCAGCCGACGAGGGCAGCGGCGAACTCCCGGGGCCGGAAATCCACCAGATCGTCGGGCTTCTCGCCGACCCCCAGGTAGAGCACGGGGAGCTTGAGCTCGCGGGCGATGGCGACCACCATCCCCCCCTTGGCCGTGCCGTCGATCTTGGCCAGCAGGACGCCGTCGATGGGCACCACCTGTTTGAAGGTGCGGGCCTGGGCGAGGGCGTTCTGGCCGGTGGTGGCGTCGAGCACGAGGATGGTCCGCTTCTGCCAATCCGGGGCCTCGCGGTCGATCACCCGGCGGACCTTGCTCAGCTCGGCCATCAGGTGGTCTTTGGTATGGAGCCGGCCGGCGGTGTCGATGATGAGTTGGTCGATCTTGCGCGCCTTGGCGGCGTGGATGGCGTCGTAGATCACGGCGCCGGGATCGGCCCCCTGCCCCTGGCGGATCACCTCGACCCCCAGCCGCTCCCCCCAGAGGGCGAGCTGCTCGATGGCGGCGGCGCGGAAGGTGTCCCCGGCGGCCAGCATCACCCGCTCGCGCTGCTGGAGGTGGCGCTTGGCGAGCTTGGCGATGGAGGTGGTCTTGCCGACGCCGTTGACCCCCACCACCAGGGTGAGCGTGGGCCCCCGGCCGAGCGGGCGCGGGCGGGGCATCTCGGCGAGCAGGTCGGCGACCTCGTCGGAGAGCAGCTTGCGGAGCTTGGCGGCGCTGGTGGTCTGCTCCTTCAGGGCGTTCTTCTTGACCCGCTCGACCAGCTCCAGCGAGGTCTCGACACCCATGTCCGCGCCGATCAGGGTCTCCTCGAGGTACTCGATCGTCCGGTCGTCGAGGGTGACCTTGTCCTTCATCGCGTCGGAGACCTTCTCGATGATCTCCGCATGGGTCATGAAGAGCCCGCGCTTCAGCTTGCCGAAGAACCCGGTCTTCTCCTCCTCGGGGAGACGGGTCTCGGGCGCGAGCTCCAGGATGTCGTTGGGCTTGTCGGTTTCTTCCGCCATGGCGGGCCCATCATACCCGAACCCCACCCCCCGGCCGGGAGTGGGGTCATTCCACGAACAGCTCGCGCTTGAGCTGGTCCACCGCCTCGTTGAGGCTCTCGCGGGCGCGGCCGACCAGGGCGGGGTGGCGCTGGACGAGGGCCAGGTGGTAGCCGTCCGGCAGGGGGACGACGTAGATGTGCATGGCCTTCTTCTCGATGTGGATCATCCGCGGCTCGCCGAGATCGTTGTTGGCGAGGACCTTTTCGAGCTGGCGGAGGTAGATCCCGAGATAGGCGCCGATGACGCGCATCTCGTAGGGGCTGAAGTCGGCGCAGGCGAGGTCCACCGTCTCGCCGCTGCCGTCGAGGAACAGGGCGCCCAGCGCTTGATCGTTGTTGGCCAGGAGATTCGCTAAGACGTACTGGAACACCATGCGAGGGGTGCGGCTCCTCAGCGTTGTCCGCCCCCGGCGACCCGGGGCTCGACGAGCGTGGTCTCACGGGGAGGACGGACCGCGCCGGCGCGGATCTCCCCCGCCTCGAAGGCGCGCAGGAAGGCGGTGACGATCTTGGCGTCGAAGCGGCTGCCGGTCAGGCGGGTGATGGTCTCCACCGCGAACCGCAGGCTGTAGGCCTGCTGGTACGGGCGGTTGGTGGTGATGGCGTCGAAGGTGTCCGCCACCCCGACGATGCGGGCGAAGAGGGGGATCTGCTCCCCCTTCAGGCCGTCCGGATAGCCGCGGCCGTTCCAGGCCTCATGGTGCGAGCGGATGGCCGGGATCATCTCCTTGAGCTGCTCGATGGGGGTCATGATCTCGGCGCCCATGACCGTGTGCATCTTCATCTGCTCGTACTCGTCGGGGGCCAGCACCCCCTCCTTGCGGAGGATGCGGTCCTCGACGCCGATCTTCCCCACGTCATGGAGCAAGGCGCCGATCCAGACCTTGTGCTGCACCTCCTCGGGGAGCTGCAGATAGCGGGCGATGGTGCGGCTGTAGGCCGCCACGCGCTCGGAGTGGCCGCGGGTGTAGGGGTCCTTGGCGTCGACCGCGGCCACGAAGGCGCGCAGGGAGCCGATGAACAGCTCCCGGTTCGCCTGCGCCGCCTGCTTGAGCTGCTGCACGTGGCTGGCGACGTGGCCGCTCATCCGGTTGAAGTCCTCGGCCAGATCGGCCATCTCGAAGGTCAGCCCCTGAGTCTCGATCAGGCCGCCGAAATTTCCCTCGGCGATCTCGTGGGTGGTCTCGGTCAGCCGCTGGATGGGCTGGCTCACCCACCGCGCCGCGAGGTAGGCGAAGAAGAAGGACAGGGCCACCAGGGCGCCGGTGGCCACGGCGGCGTTGACGACCAGCTTGTCGACGTCGGCGAAGGCCTCCGACACCGGCTTCTGCACCACCAGGCTCCATCCGCTCTCGTTGATGGCGCTCACCTGGGCGAAGACCTCGCGGTCCCCTTCAGGAGTGGGAAGCTTGTACTGCCGCGTCATCGTCACCTGCAGGTTGCCGAGCGCCTTCAGGATCTTCGGACCGAGCGAGGCCGCGTAGCCGCCGCGGTCGTTGGTCCAGAGGATCTTCGCCTGGCGGTCGAGGAGGAGAACCTCGACCCCCTTGCCGGGATCTTCCTTGATCAGATTCACCAGGGGGACGAACCGGAGCTGGGCCTCGACGATGAGCTTCGGCCCGGCCGCGCCCCCGGGGACGGGCACCGCCAGAATGGCCTGCGGCTTGTGGATCGCCGCCCTCGGGACGAAGCCGTAGGTGGGCCCCTTGCTGCTCCGCGCCTCGTTGAACACGGCGTCCATGGCCGCCTTCGCCTCCGGCGGCAGGTTGCCAGGCTCCAGGCCGGCCCCCTCGGGCGTGAGCACGCGCAGGGCGATGATGTCCGGATTGCTCTGCTGGAAGCTCTTGAGCTGCTCCCCCACCCAGGGCTCCAGGAGCCGGGCCGCCGTGTCGTTCGACGCCCCCGGCACGGCGAGAATGCCGTTGCCGAGGTGGGTGAGCTGGCGGCGGATATCGGAGAGGTAGGTGTTGACCTCGCGCGAGAGCGAGCCGGCCTCGCTGGTCAGGTTGTCCCGCTCGGTGTTGACCAGGGCCTTGTTGCTCTCGCGGATCAACAGCACGCTGCTGACCACCAGGGGGATGATCCCCGACAACAGCAGCGCTACGACGAGAATCGTCCGCAGCTTGAGACGGCGCAGGAGGCTTCGGCGAGTTTCCATTTCAACCGGGTATCAGCAAACGTTCCCCTGATTATACCCCGATTGGGATACGCAACCAGGGGTCCGGGCGGATGAGATCCCGAAACTTCTAAAAACAGGCGCCTAAACCGGACGCCGGAGGGGGTCGCGCAGGAAGTCGGCGAGCTCGCCCCGCACCTCGTGCTCGGGGATGCCGTCCGTCATCCACCCCTCGCCCAGGGAGCGGGGGAGGACCCAGACCAGCCCGGACTCGCGCGCCTTCTTGTCCCGCGCCATCCCCGCCATCAGCCCCTCGACGGAGAGCTCCGGCAGCCGCGGCAGCCCCAGGCGGAGGATCAGGTGATGGACGCGCGCGGCCACCTCGGCGGAAAGCCCGCGCCGGCGGGCCAGGCGGAGGGCGAAGAGGATGCCGTACCCCACCGCCTCGCCGTGCCGCAGCCCGGAGTAGCCGCAGGCCGACTCGATGGCGTGGCCCAGGGTGTGGCCGAAGTTGAGCAGCCGGCGCTCCCCCTTCTCGGTCGGATCGCGCTCCACCACGGCGATCTTGGCCGCCGCCGCCGCCGAGACCACCGGCCCGAGGGCTCCGGCATCCCCTTCGAGCAGGAGGTCGAGCTCCTCCTCGACCAGGCCGAAGAGGTCGGGATCGAGCAGCGCGGCCATCTTGATCACCTCGACGAGCCCCGAACGCAGCTCCTCCCGCGGCAGGGTCGAGAGCACCGAGGTGTCGCCGACCACCATCCAGGGGTGATGGAAGAGCCCGACCGTGTTCTTGCCGCCGGGCAGATCGACCCCGGTCTTGCCGCCGATCGCGGCGTCCACCTGGGCGAGCAGGGTGGTGGGGATCTGGACGAATTCGATGCCGCGCAGGAAACATCCGGCGGCGAACCCCGCGAGGTCCCCCACGCTGCCGCCGCCGAGGGCGATCACCCGGCTGTCGCGCTTGCCGCCGGCGTCGAGCATCTCGTTCCACAGCCGCTCGGCGGTGGAGACGGTCTTCGCTCCCTCCCCCTCCTCCACCTCCAGGATCACCCACCGGGCGGCGGCCCGGCAGAGCACCTCCAGCCGGTCGCCGTGCAGGGCGTGGACCCGCGGCGTGGTGACCAGGAAGGCGGTGCGCCGGGCGAGCCAGTCTTCCA
>JAICSG010000123.1 GCA_025937035.1 Thermoanaerobaculia bacterium
CCCAGACTCCTCTGTCAGGGCTGTGGGATGCACTGATAAGCGCCTTGGAGAAGGCGGGGTGCCTGACCGACCCGAACGGCCTGTGTCTTTCCAGCTCCCAGGAGAGCGCAGACACCGGCTGCGGCCTCGACCCGTATGGTCGATGCGTTCCTGGAAGCTAGTACTTCACCCACTTGAAAACGACTTATTGTAGGGCGGTCCTGTATGGCCGCCCTCAACGAGCTTCGAATTTCAGACCGGGGTTTCCCTCAGCATGCCTGAGATAACGGATCAGGCGGCGAGCCAACTCCAAGGTCACGGTCTTCCGCTCCGCCGCGTCACGGAAAATCATGAGCGCCGCCAACGCCTCTCGATGGATGCCCTGCAACCGGAACACCGACGCCATCTGTCGGGCCAAGTTCTTGACCTCTTCAAGGCGTCCTGCCTCCAGATAAACGGCCGCCAGCTCAAGAGAGACGAGCGCGGCATCATAGGGGATCTTCCTTGAGATAAGCCCATCTCGGACGGAAAAGAAGGCTTGAGCCGCCTTATCCCGCCAACCAAGCCCGGCCCAAAGCCGCCCCTTCAACCAATGCAATCGAAGCTTGTCGAGATCATTTCCCACCTTGGCTGCCAGCGTTTCTATCCCCGGAAGGAGTGCCTCGACCTCCCCGTATCGCTCCAGAGCGCAAAGGCATAAAGCCAGGTTATGCCTCAGAAGGAGGAGAAATCTCGTCCCCCCTTCCGACTCCACAATCGGCGCGGCCCTTTGGAGAGCGGCGATCGCTCCAACGAAGTCGTCGATCTCCTCCAAGAGCTTCGCCTTGTTGAGGAGCAGGAATTTAGCCTCATCTCCTTGGTCAACGGCCAGAGCTCGGTCCAGCAGGTCCCGTGCTTCCGCGAATCTGGTCTGAACCCTCCGGAGCGAAGCTTCAAGCCCGAGCACCCGCGCCTCGTTGAGGACCCCGGCGTCGGCCCAGGCACCGGCGCTCCAGAGCCTCTGAGACCGCCCGAACGCCTCATCCGCGGACGGCAGATCTCCCTTGACCCGCCGGGCGTTCCCCACGTGAGCCCAGGCGTACCCCTGGACCCGCTGGCGCCAGGCCTCCTCTCCGGGAGCCAGCTCGGCCACGCGAAGGGCCAGATTCGCCAGATCCAGGGCCCGGTCCGCGCTGTCGCCCGCCGCCTTGATGCTCTCCTCGCACAGCAGCTCGCTGAGGGCCCAATTCTGGTATTTGGCCACTTTCTCGACCAGCAGCCTCCTCTTCGCCGCATCCTTCCGTTTGAGCCCTTCCCAGAGATCCCGGGCCTGCCGCCGCGCCTCCAGGGCCTGCCCGCGGGAGGTCAACAGCGTCATCAGCGAACGGGTCGCGTCCGAGATCAGGCGCCCCGACTCGGCGGCGACCCCCTCGATGTCCCGGCTCTCGGGGCTCGGAGGATCGGGCTCGCGGATCTCCTCGTCCTCCAGGAACCTCATCGCGGCCCGCAGCGCCCTGGACGGCTGGAGGCCCATCAACGTCAACAGGAAGTCCAGCCGCTCCCGGGTAAGGGTCTTCCGGCCCCGCTCGTAGTCCGAGAGCAGGTTGGCCGGAATCCCCGCGGCCGCGGCGAGCTCCTTCTGAGCCCATCCCTGGCGGGTGCGCAGGATGGCGAGCGCGAGGCTCAGCGGGGGTGGGATCTTTCTCTCCATGGGGTCCTCCGAAGATTTCGCCTTCTAACAACAAGTGTGCTCGAAGCGACCCGCCGGTGACAACTCCCCATGCCCACGGAGAGGCCAGGTTCCCCCTTCAGAGTGCCTTTTTCCACACGCAGGGCACGAAGAGATGGCGCCCCGAGGTGGAGAATCACTCCCGTTGCTTCTCTCTTTCGGAGACTCCGGGTAGCTTCCCTGGCGGAGGGTTCTGGATGACGAGACAGGAAGAGGAAGCCCAGAAGGAGCTGCGCCGGATCGTGGAAGATCTCAAGAGGGTCCGGTCTCAGCTGAGGGACATCGCCGCGGCCCTGCCGAGCAATCTGGAAGAGGCGATGTACGCGGAGGAGGACCCGGACGTGGCGACCGAGGTCCGCTCGATCATCGAGTGCGTGCTGACCGACCAGATCGGCCCGGCGGTGCGGGACCTCGCCGCCGCGTCCGAGTACCGGAGGAAGGACCGGGACGAGCCCTGAGCCTCAGTCGGTCTGAGGAAATCCCACCCGCCGGTCCCGCGCCGCGGTCCCTTCCGCCTCCTTGATTCTGTGGAGGAGCCTCTCCCTCTCCTCGACGACCGACACCGTCTTGCCCGAGAGGAGGAGAAGCTGGGTGCCGGTGATGTCCTGCTCCGGGTGGGCGAGGCCGAGGACGGACTCGGTCCGCAGCCAGATGTCGCGGTCTTCGGTCTCGTTGATCTTGATCCAGGGCATGCCGTCTCTCCTTATAGAATGAAGGGGATCACCCGTTTGGTCCGCCGGGCGTAGTCGTCGTATTCCGGATAGCGCCGGCGCACGAGCCTCTCCTCGAAGGCGATCCTCAGGGCGAGCATCGCCGTGGCGGCCAGCCCGAGGGCCACGCTGAGCGGCGAGGCGTTCACGGCCACGCCGGTCCAGACGAAGAGGAGGATGGCGGCGTAGATGGGGTGCCGCATGTACCGGTAGGGGCCGGTGGTGACGAGCCCCCCTTCCGTGGGATTGGCCGCGTAGTGGAAGCTGCGCATCCCGAAGGTCACCCGCGCCCAGATCATCAGCAGGACGGCCACGGCCTGGAGGCCGATCGACACCGGACCGCGGCCGAACAGGCGGTGGGTGTAGAACAGGCCGACGATCGACAGCAACAGGACCCCGAAGACGGGCGGGGAGATCAGCTTGCCATACCTCTCCGCGAAGGAGCTCGTCATACCGTCACCTCGGGTGACAATTCTTTGCAGAGCCACATGAGAATTTTTGTTCTCGCTACAAAAGGCCGGTCCCAGGCTGCTCGGAGTGGCCTTTCCGGGAGACGGCGGTGCTCTCTGCCAGTGACACAGTCTGACACTCCCAGACAAAGTTGACGCGGGTGTCCCGGTTCGGGCCCAGTCACGGCACTACTTACAAACCCCCCTGACCACCACTGAGAAATTTTCAAGGACGCCCGATCTCGAAGACCGTCCCCGGCTCCGCCCAGCGGATGGGGAGGTCTCCGGCCTCCTCGCGGGCCTCCTGGACGGAGACCTGGGGATCCAGGGTCGGCCAGACATGGGTGAGGGCCAGCTCCCGGACGCCGGCCTGACGGGCGATTCCGGCCGCCTGGCGGGCGCTCAGATGGAGCGGCGCCCCCATCCGGGCATCCTGATACGTGGCCTCGCAGAGCAGGAGATCGCTGCCGCTGGCGAATCCGGCGAGGTCCGCCTCCGGCCCCGTATCCGCTGAGTAGGTGAGGGTCCCGGCGACGGTCTCGGCGCGGATCGCCAGGCAGTGGATCGGGTGCGCGGTCCGCAGGAAGGTGAAGCGGACGCCGGCGATCTCGATCTCATCCCCCGCGTCGATCGTGTGGAAATCGAACGCCTCGGCGAGCTGGTCCGCCCCGCCGGGATTCAGCAGGCCTCCCAGCCGCTCGGCGCTCCCGGGCGGCGCGTAGACCGGCAGCTTGAAGCCGCCTCCGATCCCGTAGCGGATCGCCACGTGGAGAGGATAGATGTCCGCGCAGTGGTCCGCGTGGATGTGGCTCAGCAGCAGGGCGTCGACGCGGGTGAAATCCACCGCCTTCTGGAGCTCGCCGAAGGTGCCGTTGCCGGCGTCGATCCAGAGCTTCGCCCCCTCGTGCTCCAGGAAGAAGCCGCTGCTGGGCCGGCCCGGCCCGGGGTAGCCCCCCGAGCTGCCGAGGACTCGTAGACGCATGGCCGTCACCTCCCGGCCGAGGATATCGCGACCGCGGCAAAGACAGTCAGTGAAATTCTTACCACCCCCCCTTCCGGGTTGACCGGAAGTTGAAGGTGACCATTTCACTGGCATTTTATATGCACAGGGTTCTGGGCAAGCAGTAGAAGTAGCTCAGCCGTACACCCGAAAGGGGGGGACCCATGCAGGACCGAAGCTCATCGCAGCATCGGAACGAAGGTGAAGTCTCCAGCCGCCACGCCGTCGTGGTAGGGGGGAGCATCGGGGGCATGCTCGCGGCGCGTGTCCTCGCCGACCATTTCGACCGTGTCACCGTCATCGAGCGGGACCAGTTGCCGGACGGCAGCGAGAACCGGCCGGGCGTGCCGCACGCCCGTCCTCTCCATTTCTTTTTCAAGAGGGGACTGATGGTCGCCGAGGAGCTGTTCCCGGGGGTCACCGCCGACCTCCAGGCCGCCGGCAGCCATCTTCTGGATCAGGGGCGGGATTTCCGCATCCTGTATCGCTCGGGGTGGTCGCCCCGGGCGGAGATCGGCCTCGAGTTCTGTACGTTCACCCGGCCGCTGCTGGAGGCGACGATTCGCCGCCATCTGGTGGCCAATCCCAAGATCAGCCTGCTGCAAGGGTTCGAGGTGGCCGGCCTCGCGGTGAGCGGAGACGGCGCCCGGGTGGAGGGGGTGAGGATTCAGCCCCGCCATCAGGATCCGAACGTGCTGCCCGAGGTCCAGACGCTGGCGGCCGAGCTCGTGGTCGACACCAGCGGCCGGGGCTCGAAGGCCCCCGAGTGGCTGGAGGCCGCCGGCTTCGCCAAGCCGGAGGAGACCGTGGTGGACGCCTTCTGGGGGTACGCGACCCGCATCTACGAGCCGGTCGACGACTTCCAGAAGGACTGGAAGAACCTGCTGGTCATGAACCGGCCGCCGTACCAGCCGCGCGCCGGGATCATCCAGCCGATCGAGGGGAACCGCTGGCTGGTGACGATCGCGGGGGTGATGCACGACTATCCGCCCACGGACGAAGAGGGGTTCCTCAAGTTCGCGCGGAGCCTCTCCTCGCCGGAGCTCTACCGGGCGATCGAGCACGCCAGGCCGCTGTCGCGCATCTGGGGCTACCGCCGCACCGAGAACCGGCTGCGCCACTATGAGAAGGCCAACGTGCCGCAGGGTTTCGCGGCTCTCGGCGACTCGGTGTGCGCGTTCAACCCGGTCTACGGCGTGGGCATGACCCTCACCGGCCTCGAGGCGCTCGCGCTGCGCAAGTGCCTCCGGGACGGCAAGGGCCGCCTGAACAGCCACCGCTTCCAGAAGCAGGTCGCCAAGCTGGTCGCCGCCCCCTGGGCGCTGACCACGGGCGAGGACCTGCGCTGGCCGGCGACGCAGGGCGGCCAGATCACCGCCAAGGTCAAATTCATGCACTGGTACATCGAGCAGGTGATCCGGCTGATCCCGCAGAGCCAGGAGGTCTTCCGCCGCTTCCAGGAGGTCAACCACATGCTGAAGCCCCCGACGGCCCTGTTCCATCCGGCCGTGCTGGGGCCGGTGCTGCGGCAGGCCTTCGGTCCGAAGCGGATTCTGCCCATGCCCAAGGAAGCTCCGGCGCGGGCTCCGCAGCACTCGACCTCCACGTCCACGGTGGCGGTCCGCCACTGAAGGAACACGGACGGGCACGGACTTACACGGACCAGCACGGACAAGAGAGGATCGTCCCTGCAGTCCGTGTTTGTCCGTGCTCGTCCGTGTCAGTCCTTCAGAGCCCCACCCCCGACCGCCGGATCAGCTCCCCGAGGCACCGCTCGGACTCCCGGTAGATCTCTTCGAGATTCAACCGGGTGAGCCGCCCCTCCTCGACCTCCAGCCGGCCGCCCACCAGGACGTGGCGGACTACCGCCCGCGAGGCTCCGAAGGCCACGAGGTCGTGCGGATCGGCCTGGGGCGCGGCCCAGAGCTCGGGCCGGTCCGACGCCAGGACGGCCAGATCGGCGTGCTTGCCGGGCTCGATCGTCCCCACCTCGTTTTGCAGGCCCAGGGCGCGGGCCCCCTCGCTGGTGGCGAGGCGCAGGGCGTCCAGGCCGGAGAAGGCGTCCGGCCCGTGCTTCACCTTCTGGAGGAGCCCCGCCAGCCGGACCTCCGCGAAGTTGTCGAGCTGATTGCTGCACGCGGCGCCGTCGCAGCCGATGCCGACCGGCACCCCGGCGCGGTGGAAGGCCAGGAGGTCGGCCACGCCCGAGCCGAGCTTCAGGTTCGAGCTGGGGCAGTGGACCACGCTGAAGCGCCCTCCGCGCACCCGGTCGAGGTGCTCGTGGGTGATCCACACTCCGTGAGCCAGCCGGAGGTCGGTCGCCAGCAGCCCCTGGTCGGCGAAATACTGGACCTCGTCCCGCCCGCCTTTGAGCTCGCGCACGGCGAGCGTCTCGTCCCGCTGCTCCAGGGCATGGGTATGGACGGGCCAGCCGCGGCGCAGTGACAGCTCGCGGACCCCCTCCCAGAGCGGATCGGAGCAGGAGAGGATGAAGCGGGGGTTGAGCACGTAGCGCAGCCGGCCCTCCGCCTTGCCCGCGAATTCGTCGCCCAGGGCCGCGGTCTCGGCGAGGACCTGATCGGTGTCCGGGCGCATCACGGCCGGCATCCCATCGCCGCTGTCCATGAGGCACTGCCCTGCGAAGGCCCGCAGCCCGGAGTCGGCGATGGCCTGGAGCAGCCCCCGCGCGCCCGGCCCGATGCCGATGTCCTGAATGGTGGTGGTGCCGCCCAGAAGGCATTCCGCCGCGCCGAGCATGGCGCACCAGTAGGCGCTCTCGTCGTCGTGGGCCGCCTCCAGCGGCCAGATCCGCTCCCGCAGCCACGAGAGCAGCCGCCGCTCCTCCGCCAGACCCCGGAAGAACGTCTGTCCCAGATGGAGATGCCCCTGGATCAGCCCCGGCAGCACCAGGCACCCCGAGACGTCGAGCACCCGCGCGCCCGCCGGCGGCTCCACGTGGCCGATGGACGCGATCCGGCCCTCCCGGATCAGGAGGTCGGCGCCGCGCAGAACGGTCGCCTGGGCGTCCAGGGTGAGGAGGGTGCCGCCGCGGAGGAGGAGGTCGCTAGCTGTGGTCACGATTTCGGAGAACCGGATCAATCAGGACCCTGACCGCGAGCTCGCGCGATCTGAGGGAAGTGAGAGTCGCGATGGATGAGCTCCAACTTGTGATGCTCGGCGCAGGCCACAATGAGCACGTCCGTGGCAGGTGCCGTAACTCCCGCTTTACGGCACATCCGCGCCAGCTCGAAGGCTGCCTCCCAGACGGCGGGAGGAGTAGGGACTTTCTCGATCGTAAGCTCCAGCTCTCGGAGGATGCGATGCTCTTCAGCGCCTTGCGCTCCGTTCCAGAGCTCCAGGAGGATCAGATCGCAAAGCACGGCACGGCCCTCCCGGGTCGCGGTGCGCACGGAGGCACGGATGTCCGGATCTCCGTTGCGGCGCAACGTCTCGATCCAGGCCGAAGTATCCACGAGGATCCGAGCGGCCAACCTCAGGTCTCCTCGCGCATCCGGCGAAGCTCCTCCTGAGTCATGAACCCATCGAAGGTCCCGAACTTTTCCGCCAGAAGCTCCAGACGCCGGCGGCGGTTGAATTCAGCGAGCGCGGTCACTACCGCTTCCCGTTTGCTGCGGGCGCCGGTGAGCTCCATGGCGTCCTGCAGCTCTTTTTCGGGAATATCTATCGTCGTCTTCATAGAATCCTATTCTAGCCTCCACGGGAATCTCCAACAAGAGTCTGGAGATTCTCCAAGGCTCGTGTACCAGCATATCAGCCTGTGAATCAGCTTGCGATTGATCGCCGGGAGAAAGGCGCATACCCTCCTCAACCATGTCCCCCACCCTCCTCCTGACGAGCCGCCGGACCGTGACCCCCGAAGGCGTCCACCCCGCCACGGTCCACGTCCGGGACGGGAAGATCGAGCGCGTCGGTCCCTTCGGCGAAGCCCCCTCCGGCTGCCCGACGATCGACTGCGGCGAGTCCGTCCTCATGCCGGGGATCGTGGACACGCACGTTCACGTCAACGAGCCGGGGCGGACGGACTGGGAAGGCTTCGAGACCGCCACCCGGGCGGCGGCGGCCGGCGGGGTCACCACCCTCGTGGACATGCCCCTCAACAGCATCCCCGCCACGACCACGCGGGACGGCCTGCGCGCCAAGCTCGCCGCGATGGACGGCAAGTGTCAGGTGGACGTGGGGCTCTGGGGTGGGGTGGTGCCGGGCAACGCGAGTGAGATCGGCGGCCTTCTGTCGGACGGCGTCCTCGGCTTCAAGGCCTTCCTGGCCCCCTCCGGCGTCGAGGAATTCGAGCACGTCGGGGAGCCCGACCTGCGGGTGGCGATGCGGGAGATGGCCCGGCACAGCGCCGTGCTCCTGGCCCACGCCGAGCTTCCGGGTCCCATCGACGCGGCCCAGGAAGCCTGGAACGGCGGAAGCCCGTCGGAGTACGCCCGCTATCTGCGCTCTCGTCCCGACGCGGCCGAGGTGGAGGCGGTGGCGCTCCTGATCCGGCTCTGCCGCGAGACGGGGTGCCGCCTCCATGTCGTCCACGTCGCCTCGGCGGAGGTGCTGCCGCTCCTGAAGCAGGCCCGCGAGGAGGGGCTTCCCGTCACCGCCGAGACCTGCCCGCACTATCTGACCTTCGCCGCCGAGGAGATTCCCGACGGCGCCGTGGCTTTCGAGTGCGCGCCCCCCATCCGCTCGCGGGCGAACCGGGAGCGGCTCTGGGAAGGGCTCCGCGAGGGGATTCTCGACCTCGTGGCCACCGATCACTCGCCCTGCCCACCCGAGATGAAGAAGATCGAGACCGGCGATTTCCGCGAGGCCTGGGGCGGCATCTCGTCGCTTCAGATCGCCCTGCCGGCGGTCTGGACGGGAGCCCGGGAGCGCGGCTTCACGGTGGCCGATCTCGCCCGATGGATGTGCGCCGCGCCGGCCCGGCTGGCGGGGCTGGAG
>JAICSG010000550.1 GCA_025937035.1 Thermoanaerobaculia bacterium
CAGTCGATGTCGGTCCCGGCCAGCCAGAGCTGGCCCACGGCGCCGAGCAGGAATTCGCCCGCGCCCTGCGCCTCCTTGGGATGGGGAAGCGAGCGCACCAGGGCGCGGTCCGGCGGCAGGGCTCGGCGGGCGAAGGCGGAGAGGGTCTGCCCCGGTCCCACCTCCAGGAGCACGGCGTCACTCTCGGCGGTGAGCGTCCGCAGGCCGTCGTGGAAGCGCACGGCGCTCCGCAGGTGGCGCGCCCAGTAGGCGGGATCGGCGGCCTCACCGGTGGTGATCCAGGCGCCGGTCAGGTTGGAGACGAACGGCAGCTCCGGCGCGCTCCGGCGGACCGCCCGCACCCGCTCGGTGAAAGGGACGAGGACGGGGTCCATCATCGCGGAGTGGAAGGCGTGCGAGGTGTGCAGGCGCTTGCCCGGCGTGCCCCGCCGCGCCAGCTCCTCCTCCAGCGCCGCGACCTCCGCCTCCGGGCCGGAGACCACCACGCGCGCCGGGCCGTTGACCGCGGCGAGGGCGAGCCCGGGGCCGAGCAGCGGCGCGATCTCCCCTTCCGGCAGCGGCACGGCCAGCATGGCGCCGGCGGGGAGGGCTTGCATGAGGCGCCCCCGCTCGGCCACCAGCGCCAGGGCATCCTCCAGCGAGAAGACACCGGCCAGGCAGGCCGCCACGTATTCGCCCAGGCTGTGGCCGAGCATCGCCCGCGGGCGTGCTCCCCAGCTCATCCAGAGCCGGGCCAGCGCGTGCTCGATCACGAACAGGGCCGGCTGGGCGAGGGCGGTCTGCTCCAGCCGCCGCCCGGCCTCCGCCATCCCCTCGGGCGCCGGGTAGAGCACCGCGCGCAGGTCGAGGCCGAGGAGCGGCCGCAGGACCTCGCAGCAGCGGTCGACGGAGTCGCGGAAGGCCGGCTCACTCTCGTAGAGCTCGCGGCCCATCCCGGGATACTGGGCGCCCTGGCCCGGGAACAGGAAGTCCACGGGCCGGCTCCGCATCTCCTGGAAGGCGGTCTGGAGGTGGCCGGCCTCCAGGCCCTCGGCGGCGCCGGTCAGATCCCGGCAGGCCAGGAAGCCCCGGTGCTTGCCCGCCCGGCGCCCCACCTGGAGGGTGAAGGCGGCGTCGGCGAGCGGCAGGTCCGGATGGCGACGCAGGTGGGCGGCGAGGTCGCGCCGCAGGGTGTCGAGGGCGGTCGCGGTGTTGGCCGAGAGGGGCAGGAGCTGCCAGGGGCGGGAGGGCCCCGAGGGCTCCGGCTCCGGAGCCTCCTCCAGGATCAGGTGGGCGTTGGTGCCGCCGACGCCGAAGGAGCTGACCGCCGCGCGCAGCGGGTGCCCGCCCTCCGGCCGCCATTCGGCGAGCCGCGTGTTGACGTAGAACGGGCTGCCGGCGAAGTCGATCTGCGGGTTCGACCGCTGGAAGTGCAGGCTGGGGGGGATCTGCCGGTGCTTGAGGGTGAGCACGGTCTTGATCAACGAGGCGCTCCCGGCGGCCGAGCGCAGGTGCCCGACGTTGGTCTTCACCGAGCCCAGGGCGCAGAACCCCTTGCGATCGGTGCGGGCACGGAAGGCGCGGGTCAGCGCCGCGACCTCGATGGGGTCGCCGAGCGGGGTGCCGGTGCCGTGCGCCTCGACGTAGGTGATGGTGTCGGGGTCGACCTCGGCGGCGAGTTGGGCGGCCCGGATGGCCTGGTACTGCCCCTCGGCCCCGGGGGCGCTGTAGCCGATCTTCAGCGAGCCGTCGTTGTTGACCGCCGAGCCCTTGATGACGGCCTGAATGGGGTCGCCGTCCCCCATCGCGTCGGCCAGCCGCTTGAGGACCACCACGCCGATGCCGCTGCCGAAGACCGTCCCCCGGGCGTCGGCGTCGAAGGCGCGGCAGTGCCCGTCGGGGGAGTGCATGCTGGCGATCCCCTCCGCCTGATACCCCGTGACGTGCGGCACCTTCACCGACACGCCGCCCGCCAGGGCCAGGTCGCACTCGCCGGAGAGCAGGGCCTGGCAGGCGAGGTGGACCGCCACCAGCGAGGTGGAGCAGGCGGACTGCACGGTGATGCTGGGCCCCCGCAGGTTGAGCTTGTAGGAGGCGCGGGTGGCCAGGTAATCCTTGTCGCTGGCGATCTCGATCTGCAGGCCGCCCGCCCGCTCGAAGACCTCGGGCTGGGTGGCCAGGTTGTAGAAGAGGTAGCCGTTCATCTCCAGACCGGCGTAGACGCCCACCAGCCCCTCGCCGGCGTCGCCGTTGTGGCCGGCTCGCTCCAGGGCCTCCCAGGCGCATTCCAGGAAGATCCGCTGCTGCGGGTCGAGGATCAGGGCCTCATGCGGGGAGATGCCGAAGAAGGCGGCGTCGAAGAGCTCGACGCCTTCGAGCACCGGCCGCGCTTTCACGTAGGCAGGGTGGGCGAGCCGGGCCGCGGGGATCCCGGCGGCCAGGAGCTCCTCGTCGGTGAAGAAGCGGATCGACTCGACGCCGTCCCGCAGGTTCTCCCAGAACCGCTCGACCGTCGGAGCGCCCGGAAAACGGCCGGCCATGCCGATGATGGCGACCTCGGAGCCGTTCCACTCCCGGGGTGAGCCGGAATTGCTGCTCATCGTCTACTCCCTCTCTGCCTGCCGCTTCTGCAGCCGTTGCTTGCGCCAGTCCCTGCCTTCACGGAGGCGGTCCGACCGCTCCTCGGCCTCGGACGGCACGGGGGCGGCGGCTCCGGCTCCGCTCTCGCCCAGGTGTCGGGCGAGGCGATGGACGCTCGGGTGATTGAACATGTCGATCAGGGAGATCTCGCGGCCGAGGGCCGTGTGGAGCGCGTTGTGAACCCGCACCACGTGGACCGAATTGGCCCCGAGATCGAAGAAGTTGTCGTGCGCGCCCACGCGGGGGAGCCCCAGGACCTGGGCCACCACGCCCGCGATCACCCGCTCGAGGTCGCTCTCCGGCGCCACGTAGGTGTCGCCGGAGGGGGTCTCGGCCGCCCGCAGGGCCTCGGGCTCGGGCAGCGCCTTGCGGTCCACCTTGCCGTTGGACGACAGCGGCAGGGCGTCGAGCCGCATCAGATGGGTGGGCACCATGTACTCGGGCAGCTTGCCGCGGAGGTGCTCGCGGATCGCGGCGAGCACGTCCGCCGGCCGGGCTGGCGTGGCGGGCGCCTCGCCCAGGCCGTCCTCCAGCGCGTGGTGCTCGGCTGCCTCGGCGAGGTAGGCCGGCATACGGGTCTGCTCCGCGGCGATGCGGCCGCCGAGGAGGATGTGGACCAGCTCGTCGCCGGGCTCCAGGTGGAAGAACGACCGCACCGGATCGAGCCGCAGCCCGCCCATCTGGGCGAGGCCGACACGGCGGGCCGGCGCGGCGGTCTCCAGGGACTGCGCCCACCGGCCGGCCTCCAGCGCCGCCCCGCGCGGGTCGAGGCCGGAGGAGGCGCGGGCGACGATCAGGAGCGCGAAGCCCGCCTGCTCGAAGACTTGGCGATTGACCGGATCGTAGAGCGAGGAGGTGAGCGTGGCCCCCTCCTCCAGCAACGCCAGCCGGTGCGCCACGGGCTCGTAGGCGTAGGTGCCGCCCGGGAGCCCCTCGATCCGGCCGGGCTTGACGTAGAGAAGCAGGTCGAGCGACGTCTCGTCCCGCCGCGGCAACGCCGCCAGCAGAGCGCCGAGGTCGGCCAGGGGAACGGATTCCCAGTCCGGGAACCGCCGGTAGCTGCGGCGGGCGACGTACAGGGCCTCGATCTGCTCCGGGCTCAGCGGCGGCCGCGGCAGCTCGACCCGCGGGCGCCCCCCGCCGGGACGCAGCCCGTGGTGGGCGTTCTTGAACCGCAGCCGCTTGATCGGGTCGGAGACCACGGGGCCGTAGGCCGCCGCCGGAGCCG
>JAICSG010000989.1 GCA_025937035.1 Thermoanaerobaculia bacterium
AGATCTGCGTCTGGATCTGCGTGAAGGTGAGCGCCGGCACGGTCCCGGGACCCGAGGAGGGCTCGGTGGGGCTCTTCACCGTGCCGCAGCCCGCCAGCAGCAGGGCCAGGGCCAGAAGGCTACGGGCAGGTCGCGAACGCATCGACGTCCTGGACCGGCGGAGCCGGCCGGTTGAAAGGGTTGTAATAGGCGCGCGTCTTGCCATTCCGTGTATCCGTCACCACCACGCCGAATTCCACGTTGGTGGTGGCCGCGAAGAAGACCCAGTAGCGGTTGAACGAGGGCACGCAGGCGTTGAGGACCTTGATCAGCATCTCGATGTTGCTGGGGGCGAAGAAGTAGAAGAGCCCGGAATCCGGCGCCGAGGGGAGCGGCACCACGCTCCCCTGGCCGGTGCTCGCGCCGGTGCTCCAGTCGACGGTCACCTGGAAGCGGCCGTTGTTGACGCAGAGCGTGGTGGCCCCGGCCACGCAGGGCCCGGGATCGGCGAGAGTCGCCGCCGCCACCTCCGGAGAGTAGGCCGAGAAGGTGCCGCTGGAGCCGGTCGCCCGGACCCGGAAGACGGAGAGGGACCCCGCATCGAGCCCGGGGACGGGAGCGCTGGTGGTGTTGGGGCCCACGGTGGCCACCACCGCGTAGGTGCTGCCCACCGTCCGGCGCTCGACCTGGAAGCCGGTCTCGTTGCCCGAATTGTCGGTCCAGGTGAGGTCGATCTCGCTGGTCGACGGCGCCGTGGCCTGGAGATTGGAGGGGGCGTTGAGCGGTCCGCCTCCCCCGCCTCCGGAGTCGTTGTCCAGGATGGTCAGGGTGGAGGTCTTGCGGGCGGCGTCGAGGGTGGCCCCGCCCGTGGGGCTGGACAGCGCGAGGAGGACCGTCTCGCTCGGCTCGGCCGTGGTGTCGTTGGCGATCGCCACCGTGAAGGACTTGTCCCCGCTGTCCTTGTCCCCCCAGGAGAGGGTGCCGCTCGCCGGGGTGAAGTCCTGCCCCGCCGTGGCCGTGCCGGCCGTGGCGGCGTACTGGACCGTGACCGGGCCGTCGTCGCCGTTGACCCTTTGCACGGTGATCGTGGCCGTGCCCGCAGCCTCGTTGACCGAGAAGCTCGCCTGGCCGAAGCGGAAGGTCCCCGGCTGGCTGGCCGGGGCGTCCACGATGACGGAGCCGGTCATGCCGTAGTAGGACCCGTGGACCGTGCACTGATAGTTGAAGGTACCGACCGTATTGAAGGTATGGGAGAGGGACCAGGGCGGATTCGCGGGCGCGATGCTGAAGGAGCCGTCATCCGCCGCGATGCTGTGGTAGCCGCCGGCGTTGGTCCAGACGACGGTATCGCCGGGATGGATGTGGACCACCGACGGAGTGAAGACCAGGCTCGCTCCCCCGACCGAGACGTTGACCGTGGCTCCCCACGCGGGGAGCGCGGCCAGCGAGGCGGCCAGGAGCAGCGCGGCGGCGGAATGACGATGCGGCATTCGGTCCCTCCTCCGAAGAATCTCGACACCGATTGAGTCCTCAAGGGCGGTGAAAGGGTTCATGATAAAACGGGTCCCGGCCTTGAACCCTTTCTCCGTTTTGGGGACATACTGTTCGCAATGACGTCCACCGACGAGCTCACGCTGCTCCGGCGAGTCGCCGCGAAGGACCGCAAGGCCTTCGAGGCGCTCTACCATCTCTACTACCGGCGCCTGTTCGGGTATCTGCTGAAGCTCACCCGGCGGGCGGAGCTGGTGGAGGAGGTGCTCAACGACGTCATGCTGGCGATCTGGAAGGGGGCCGCGAGCTTCGACGGCCGCTCGCGCCCCTCGACCTGGATCTTCGGCATCGCCTACCACAAGGCGCTCAAGGCGCTGGCCCGGCGGCCGATGGCGGAGGTGGACGGCGACGCCGAGAGCAGCCCCGAGCCGGTCGACCGGGACGAGCCGGAGAGCCTGGCGGCGCGCCGCGAGCTGGCCGGGGTGCTGGGCCGCGCGCTCGGCTCCCTGTCGCCGGAGCAGCGGGCGGTCGTCGAGCTGACCTATTACTACGAGCTCTCCTATCAGGAGATCTCCGAGATCGTGGGCTGCCCGGTCAACACCGTGAAGACGCGGATGTTCCACGCCCGCAGGCGCCTCCGGGAGCTCCTGCCGCGCTTCGGCGTGTCGAGCCAC
>JAICSG010000637.1 GCA_025937035.1 Thermoanaerobaculia bacterium
GACGTCCAGCCCGCCGGTCGCCACCTCGACGGCGGCCTTGGCCTCGGCGGAGCGCTGGCGGATCTCCTCCAGGTACTTGTCGTTGGTGGCGGCGGTGCCGTAGGTGTCGAGCTCGGCGATGGCGCTGGCGGCGTTTCGCAGGGCCGCGGCGTTCTTCGATTCGGTGATCGCCTTGCGGCTCTCCTCCATCTTCTGCCGCAGCTTCTGCTTGATGTCCTCCACCGTGATCTGGGCGTTCTCGAAGGCCTTGGAGGCCGCCGTGAGCTGATCGTTGGTGGTCGCCAGCTCCTGGCGCACCTGCTGGAGGGACGAGGCGTCGTCCTCGGCCACGCGCCGCGACTCGGGGCTCCCCTCGGCGAGGGCGGCCTTGATCGAATTGACGAGCTGCTTCTCCCGGCTCTCCAGCGCCGCCTTCCCCTGCTCCAGGCGGATCACCGTGGCGCGGGTGGTGATCAGGATCTGGTTGAGCTTGGGCAGCGTGTTGCGCATCTCCTCGATGGACTCCTGGAGCATCACCTCCGGGTCCTCGGCGAAGGAGATGAAGTAGCCGATCCACGACTTGAACACACGGGCGATGCGCTGAAACATGGCTTTCTCCTCGGCTCAGCCTTGAGCCTTCTCCGGTGCCGGCGCCGCCGGACGGGGCGTATCCGCGGTCGAGATCGGATTCTGCTCGACGAACGGGTTGACCGCGTCGAAGAGCTTGCGCTCCTCGGCGCGCTTGGTGCTCAGCCAGCGGGTGAAGCGGGCCTGCTCGGCCTCCACGGCCGCGCGGTTGGCCTCCATCTTCTCCCGGTTGCGGCGGGTGACCTCGTCGATCTCCGCCTGGAGCTGGGCGTTCTCCTTGTCGATCTGCTCCCCTCGCGCGCCCAGCTTGTTGCGCAGAAACTCCTCGAACTTGTCGAGCGCCTGGTCGCGCCGGACGGCGTCCTGCACCACGTCGGTGATCGGCACCGGCCCGGACGGATTCATGTTGAGGAACCCGGTGAGGGCCGCGGCCTTGGCCCGCGTGTCGAGCGCCGCGAAGCCGGGCGAGGCGAAGATCTCCAGCACCTTGTAGGCGCTGTATCCATGGGGAGGATCGGTCACCCCCGCCGCCCGGTAGATGGCCGGGAAGTCGGGGATGTTGCTCCCCTCCTCGTCGTCCGCCGCGGGCGGCGGCAGCTTCTTCTCGTCGATGGCCGGCGGCTCGGGAATCGTGCCGAGCAGATCCTGGATGTTCCTGGGCATCGACGGCGGAGGCGGCAGGTCCTTGGGACCGGGCATGGACGGCACGGCGGCCGGAGGCACCGCCGCGGCCACCTCCTCCGGATCGAGCTCCACGATCTTCATCTTGCTCAAGACTTCTTTGAGACCCATGCCGTTCCTCGCTCTGTCAATACGGAATGAGGGAAAAGCCTATTCTCTTTCAACCCGTAGGGGAAGGCGGCCTCCGGGTTGCGCGTCACTGCTGGATCTAGACCTCATAGACCGGCCGGCGGACCGGACGCGGCAGCGGCAGCAGGTTCGAGACGGGGACGAGAGGCCAGACCAGGGGATTGAGCTCCGCCATCTCGCGCGCGTCGAGCGGCCGGACGCTGAAGACCCGTCGGGGCATACGGGCCGTGGTGGGGTCGCAACCCCGTTCGAGAAGAGCCGCGAGCACCCAGCGGCCGAGAGTACGGCGAGCCGCGTTCATCAGGTGGGGATTCTACCTCCGATCCCGCCTCTTGCGCTGAACAGATGACGGATGTATGATTCACCCATGAACGATCTCGCGTTCCGGGTGATCGGCGCCGCGCACGAGGTGGAGGGGAGGCTGGAAGGGGCCCTGGGGACGATCGGCCTCTCCCTCGCCAAGCTCAACGTGCTCAAGGCGCTCGCGGACACCGACGAGCCGCTGCCGCTCAGCCATCTGGCCGACCGCTGCTGCTGCGTCCGCTCGAACATCACCCAACTCGTGGACCGTCTGGAAGCCGACCGGCTGGTCGAGCGCCTCCCCGATCCCGCCGACCGGCGCTCCGTGCGGGCCGCCCTGACCCCCGCGGGCCGGGAGCGCCACGCCGAGGCCGTGCGGCTCGTGGGCGAGACCGAGCGCGAGGTCTTCGCCGGGCTGGGCGAGGAGGACCGCCAGGCCCTCACCCGGCTGCTGGGAAGGCTGGGGAGCTGAGCCTCAAAAATTTTTTGCCTAGAAAGTTCACCCCTGTACCTTTGACCCACCAACAATGCAAACCCGAATCGAAGGAGGCTCCACAATGAGCGACAAGCAGGAGCAGCACCCGACTCTGTTCTCCCCGGTCCAGGTGGGACCCTATACCCTGCGCAACCGGATGGTGATGGCCCCCATGACCCGCAACCGCGCGGACGCGGGGAACGTGCCGAGCGGCCTCGCCGTCACCTACTACGCCCAGCGGGCCTCCGCGGGGCTGATCATCACCGAGGGGACCCAGGTCTCGCCGCAGGGGGTGGGCTATCCCGGGACGCCCGGCATCCACGACGCCGCCCAGGTGGAGGGGTGGCGCCGGGTGACCGACGCCGTCCACGCGCGCGGCGGCCGGATCTTCGCCCAGCTCTGGCACGTCGGCCGGATCTCCCATCCGCTCCTGCAGCCGGGCGGGGCCCTGCCGGTGGCGCCGTCGGCGATCGCGGCCGAGGGGCAGACCTTCACCTCCGAGGGTCCCAAGCCCTTCGGGGTCCCGCGCGCCCTGGAGACCTCGGAGATCGCCGGCGTGGTCGAGCAGTTCGCCCACGGCGCCCGGACGGCCCTGGAATCGGGCTTCGACGGCGTCGAGCTCCACGGCGCCAACGGCTACCTGATCGACCAGTTCCTCCGCGACGGCTCGAACCACCGCACGGACGCCTACGGCGGCCCGATCGAGAACCGCGCCCGCTTCCTGCTGGAGGTGGCGGAGGCGGTGGCCGGCGTCTGGGGCGCGGACCGGGTCGGCGTACGCCTCTCCCCCACCGGGAGTTTCAACAGCATGAGCGACTCCGACCCCGCGGCCACCTTCGGCTACGCCGCCCGGGAGCTCAACCGCTTCGGCCTCGCCTACCTGCACGTCACCGAGGCGATCGGCTCGACCCCGTCGCCGGTCGCGCCCCTGCTGCGCTCGCTCTTCCAGGGGCCCTTCATGCTGAACGGCGGCTACAACCAGGAGACCGCCAACGCGGCTCTGGCCAAGGATGAGGCGGACCTGATCTCCTTCGGAGTCCTCTTCCTCTCCAACCCGGACCTGGTCGAGCGCTTCGCCGAAGGCGCCCCCCTCAACACCCCCGACCGCGAGACGTTCTACATGGGCGGCGAGAAGGGGTACATCGATTATCCGACCCGGGACGCGGTGACCGCGGCGGTCTGATGGAGCCCGCCCGGGATTCAAAATCCCGGGCGCCTCAGCGCAACATCCCGGCCA
>JAICSG010000299.1 GCA_025937035.1 Thermoanaerobaculia bacterium
ATCGAGAAGCTGAAGATCGGCGAGGCCGCGGCCGAGGCCAACCGGAGCGATTTCGGGCTCGGCCCCGCCGCCTCCAAGGTCTACCGGTCCGAGCGGGGGATCTCGATCGGCGGCTACGGCGAGCTGGTCTACCAGCACATCCAGGGCCGGGAGGAGCCGGCGGCGGCGAGGGACCGCGGCAAGGCCGAAGAGGAAGAGGAGGACGAGGACCTGCCCGGGAACCACGCCGACGTACGGCGCGCCGTCCTCTACTTCGGCTACAAGTGGAGCGACCACATTCTGCTCAACAGCGAGATCGAGTACGAGCACGCGGGGGGCGAGGTCTCGGTCGAATTCGCCTATCTGGACTTCCTCTGGAAGCCCCAGGCCAATTTCCGGGCCGGCCTGGTGCTGCTGCCGATGGGCTTCGTCAACGAGCTCCACGAGCCGACCGTGCTCCTGGGGGCCGACCGCCCGCTGGTCGAGCAGAGAATTCTTCCCACCACCTGGCGGGAGATGGGCTTCGGTCTCTTCGGCCAATCCGGCCCCTTCACCTACCGGACCTACCTGGTCAACGGGTTCGACGCCTCCGGCTTCACCGACGACGGCCTGAGCGGCGGCCGGCAGGGGGGTAATCAGGCCAAGGCCAAGGATCTCGCCTGGGTCGGCCGGCTCGACTACACGGGCGTGCCGGGCCTGACCGTGGGCGGCTCGGCCTACGCCGGCAAGGCCGGCCAGGGGCTGGAGAGCCCGGAGGCGGGGCGGATCGGCGTCTCCACCCGGATCTTCGAGGGGCACCTGGAGTGGAAGTGGCGGGGGCTCGAATTCCGCGCCCTGGGCGCCCAGGCGCACCTGAACGACGTCGCCGCGCTGAACGAGGCCCTCGGCCTCGCGGGCGAGGACTCGGTGGGCCAGCGGCTCCAGGGGTACTACCTCCAGCTCGGCTACGATCTCCTCTCCGGCCGCGGCGGCCAGCGGGCGCTCATCCCCTATGTCCGCTGGGAGGCCCTGAACACGCAAGACAAGGTGCCGGCGGGGTTCAGCGCCAACCCGGACACCGACATACGCGACCTCACCGTCGGCCTGGAGTACAAGCCGATCGAGCAGGTGGTCGTCAAGGCCGACTACCAGAACGTCCACAACCGCGCGCGGACCGGGGCCGACCGGTTCACGCTATTGCTGGGATATGTCTTCTAGGTACACTTTTTCCCTGCTCCTCCTCGTCCTGGCCGTCGCCCCGGCGGCGGCCAAGGTGTTCGTCACCGTGGACGAGGCCCTGAAGCTCGCCTTCCCCGGCTGCGAGGTGACCCGGCGCACGGCCTTCCTGAAGCCCGAGCAGCTCAAGAAAGCCCAGGAGCTGGCCGGGGCGGAGGTGCCGAGCGCTCTCGTCACCTACTACACGGCCACGAAGGGGGGGCAGCCGGCGGGCACGGCCTATTTCGATACCCACCGGGTCCGCACCCTGCCGGAGACGCTGATGATCGTGGTCGATCCCCAGGGCAAGGTGGGGCGGATCGAGGTCCTCTCCTTCCGCGAGCCCGAGGAGTACCTGCCGCGCGGCGCCTGGTACGAGCAGTTCCGCGGCAAGTCGCTCGATCCCGATCTCCAGCTCAAGCGGGGGATCCGGCCGGTCACCGGCGCCACGCTCACCGCCCGCGCCACCACCGACGCGGTGCGGCGGGTGCTCGCCCTCCAGCAGGTCATCTCGTCTCAGCCCCCGCCGGGAGCCAGGCCTTGAGCCGCTTCGAGGCGTGGATGCTCCATCTCTCGAACCTCCTGGTGGGGGGGACGGGGCTGATCTACGCCTGGATGCTCTATCTGGTGAAGCCCGCCGATCCGTACGCGGTGGTCAACCACCCCTGGCAGCCGCAGACGCAGCACCTGCACATCCTGGTGGCGCCGCTGCTCGTCTTCACCGCCGGCCTGGTCTGGCGGCGGCACGTCTGGGCGCAGTGGAAGCGGGGGATGGAGGACCGGCGGCGGAGCGGCCTGTCGCTGGTCTCGCTGCTGGTGCCGATGATCGTCTCCGGCTATCTGATCCAGACCTCGGTGGACCCCCAATGGCGCCGGGTCTGGGTCTGGGTCCACCTCGCCACCGCCGGGCTCTGGCTGCTGGGCTACCTGGCCCATCAGGCGATGGGTTACCGGCGGGTGAATTCCAGCCAGCGGTAGTTGACGATCAGCGGCGCGCCCTCGCCCGAGCCCAGGAACCAGAGCAGGGACGGGCGGGGGCGCAGCGTCCCCATGCGCAGCTCCCCCTCGCGAGGCCCCAGGATCAGCATCGTGGCCGCCAGCCCCTGGGCATCCACCGCCAGCTCGGTCACCGCCACGGTGGCGAGCACCCCCTGCGCGGGCGCTCCCGTGCGCTGGTTGAGATACGACGAGGTCTCGCTCAACAGGGGATGATCGGAGCTGGCGGCGACCGCCAGCGACTGATCGCGCAGGTAGACCAGATCGGCGGGCTCCGCCATCCCGGGGACCTGAGGGAGAAAGACCGGCCACCCCTTCCCCGCCGGGCCCGGGCCGAAAGCCCTCCGGACCGGCCCGACGCGGACGAACGCGTTGCTCACCTTGCTCTCGCGCAGAATCTCGACCGCCCGGTCCACGGCGGCCCCCTCGGCGAACCCCACCGGGTCGACGCCGCTCCCCGCGGCCAGGGTGGCGGTCTTCTTTTGTGGATCGAGGGTCAGTTGGTCGCACGCCGCGGCCTTCGTGGCCTGCAGGACCGCGTCGGCGCCCGGCGGGTCCTCGGGTCTGGAACGGAGCCCCCAGAGGGCGTAGAGATCCCTGCCGAGCGGGCCGTGGGCGCCCTCGGACCACTGGCAGAAGCTCCAGGCGCGGGTCAGCAGATCGAAAAGCCGGGGATCGACCGGCCGCGGCCCCTTGCCGGCCGCGGCGCTCAGGCCGGCGGAGCCGGTGTCGATCAGCCGCTCCATCCCGGCGATGCCCGCCATGGCCTTCTGGACCGCCTCCCGGGTCGCCTCCTCGGGGAGGCCGCGGATCTGGATCTCCACGGGCTGGCCGAAGGCCTGGGCGGGGGCCGGCGCGGACGGAGCAACCCCGACGAGCAGAGCGAACAGAAACGGAAGCATGGGGAGGATGATAGCGGGAACCGCTATTCAGGCTCTACCAGGAAGCACTCCAGCACCGCCTTGAAGGCCGCCCGGAGCTCGGCGCCGTCATAGCTCGCCGGGAAGCTCGACCGCTCGGCCAGGAGCTGGTCGCGCAGGAGCCCCTCGAAGGCGCCGATGAGGGCCGAGCGCACGGCCTGCGGGTGGAGATCCGACTTCAGCCTTCCAGCCTCCTGGAGCCCCCGCAACAGGCCGTCCAGCACGCTCAGGACCTGCTGGAAGCCGCGGGTCATCATCACCATGTGCCCGTGCTTGCGGATACGCCGCCCCTCGAGGAGCATCAGCGTCCGGAGCTGCTTGTCGTTCTCCAGCGCCGAGATCATGAGCTCGGTCAGGCCCCGCAGCTTCTCCAGCGGCGGCATCGGCGCGTCCTGGACGTGTCGCACCCCTTGGGCCATCCGCTGCCAGGCGCGATCGAAGATCCCCTCCAGCAGCCCCTCCTTGCTGCCGAAGTGCTTGATGAGCTGCGACTCGCTCGTCCCCGCCCGGCGGGCGATCGCCGAGGTCGTGGTGTTCTCGTAGCCGTCCTCGGAGAAGAGATCGCGCCCCGCCTGCAGGATGCGCTCGTGGGAGGACGCTTCCGCCGTCGGGCTCTCCCTTTCGATGGATTGAGTCTTCCCCATAAGCTGAAGTAATCCTAATACGTCACCACGAATGTGGCAACAGTGGTAGCACCACTATTGACAGGGATATCGCCAAGCGCCGATACTTACGGGAAAGGAAATCCTCAATCCCCTCGGGTGCGCTTGAGCCCACAGCTTGGGCGCACCACTTTTTTCTCTAGAAGTTGATGTATTCGAGCTCAGGCTGGAAGGCGGGGCGGGCCGGGAGGTCGTTGCGGAGCGGGGGCGCCTTGAGCTGCAGGACCATGTAGGCGCCGAACACGGCCGTGAACATCCGGCAGCGGGCGTAGAGCCCCTGGACGAGGCCACGCTTCTTCTCCTTCACCAGATGCTTCAGGTTGTACATCACGGTGGTGGTGGTGCGGCAGCCCAGCTCCCGGCAGGCCCAGTTGAGGCCGGTCTCGACGGCGAACCCCTCCAGGTGGCTGTCCGGCACCGCCTCGAAGATCTCCCGCCGCAGGCAGCGGATCCCCGAGAGCAGCGGCCCCGTGCGGTCCTGGATGGCGTTGAGCGGCCGGCCTCGATGACGAATGCCGACGTTCATGTCCGAGCGGCCGGAGAGGACCGGCTCGATCAGCCGCTGGATCAGGTCGACCGTGAGGTTCAGGATGTCGGCGTCGACGAAGAGCAGGATCTCGGCATCGGTATGGGCGACGCCGATCTCCATCGCCCGTCCCTTCCCCTGGTTCTGGCGCAGGTGGATGGTCCGCAGCCCCAGCGAGCGGGCGATCTCGACCGTGTCGTCCGTCGAGCCGTCGGAGACCACGAGGACCTCGTCGACCGCCGGCGTCGCCTTGAGCACCGGGAGGACCTCGCGGAGAGTGGCACCCTCGTTGTAGGCCGGCACGATGGCCGCGACGCGAAGCTGTCCTCTCATCCGATCGACCCCCTCCGTGGGACGGCACGTGCAAGAACGCGGCCGGCCCGTGGCGGCCAGCCCGCGAAAGGATAACGAATCTGCGGCGATCAGGCGAGAGGGCCCCAGGGCGGAGGGGCCGGGCTCGCCAGCGCCCCGGCGAGCAGCTCCCCCTCGGCGACCACGCGGGCGTCGCCGGCCAGCGACCAGCGTCCCCCCTGGAGGTCCCCGGCGACCTCCAGCTCGAATCCCCCCTGGGTGATGACGCGGAGGGGGAGCCGCGCCCTGCCCAGCGAGACCCCCACGGCGGAGCTCGCCAGCACCCCGGTGCCGCAGGAAAGGGTCTCATCCTCCACCCCCCGCTCGTACGTCCGGATTTCCATCCGGTCCTGGCTGGGAAAGCGGACGAAGTTGACGTTGGTCCCCGGCGGCCCGAAGACGGGATGATAACGGAGGGCCCGGCCGAGGTCGCGGACCGGCGCCGTCTCCAGACCCTCGGGCCAGAGCAGGACGAAGTGGGGGACGCCGACGAGGAGCCGGTAGCCGGTCCAGGACGCCCCCTCGGCCTCGACGGCTATCTCCCGCGGCGGCTCCCCCGGCACCGGGAGGTCGACCGCCACGCGCGATCCGTCGATCCGGCGGGCGTGGATCTCCCCGGCGCCCGTCCGCAGGCGGACGGTGTCGCGGGCCCAATCCAGATGGAAGGCCAATTGGGCGGCGCAACGGGTGCCGTTGAGGCAGAGGTCGGCGGGATAGCCGTCGGCGTTGCAGTACTCCATGACGACGACGCCCTCCTCCCGCCGCAGGAGGAACAGGCCGTCCCCCCCGAGCGAGACGCCGCGCCGGCACCAGGCGCGGATCGTCTCGGGATCAGGAGGCTCCGCGGGCTCCGCCAGGGCCAGGAAGTCGTTGCCGCTGCCGGAGAGCTTGAAGAACCGCGTCACGGCACCTCGGCGCGGACCTCGTTGCCCGGTCCGCTCTCGTTGCCCGTCTGGTCGACCGCGATCACCCGGTAGACGAAGGTCTTGCCGGCGGCCACGGCGGTGTCGACGTACTCGGCGGCGACCACCGGCTGGGGCGTCACCCGCTGGAA
>JAICSG010000149.1 GCA_025937035.1 Thermoanaerobaculia bacterium
ACCGGCGAGGGCGCTGGAGAGCCTGGAAGAGGCGTTGCGGCTGGCGCGGGCCACCGGCCACCGGGCGAGCGAGGCGCAGGCGGAGTATGGAATCGCCCGCGCCGAACGGGCCTTGGGGCACCTGGCCGGGGCGCGGACGCACGCCGGCGCGGCCTTAGGGGTCCTGGAGACCCTGCGCACCCGGATCGCCGGCGCCGACCTGCGGGCCTCCTTCTCCGCCCTGCGGCATCAGGTCTACGAGCTCGACCTCGATCTGCTGATGGAGAGCCACCGCGCTGAGCCCGCCGCCGGCTGGGACCGCGCGGCGCTGGAGACGGCCGAGCGCGCCCGCGCCCGCACCCTGGTCGAGCTGCTGAGCGAGGCCGGCGTGGACGTCCATCGGGGGGTGGACCCCGCGTTGCTGGAGCGTCGTGCCTCCCTGCTGCGTCGCCTGAGCGCCAAGACCGAGAGGGCCCTGCGGGAGCATCCGAGGGGGGCCGACGAGCGCTCGGCCCTGGAGGAGGAGCGCGTGGCCGTTCTGCGCGATCTGGATACCGTGGAAGCGGAGATTCGCGAGCGCAGCCCCGGTTTCGCCGCGCTCACCCAGCCGCAGCCGCTGAGCGCGGCCGACATCCAGGCCCTGCTCGATTCGGAGACGCTCCTCCTGAGCTACTCCCTGGGCGAGGAGCGGAGCTATCTCTGGGCCGTGACCTCCAGCCGCATCGAGAGCTTCGAGCTCCCCGGCCGCGCCCGCGTCGAGGCGCTCGCCCGCAAGGTGCACGAAGAGATGAGCCGCTTCGACGTCGAGGACCGGCGCCAGGAGGGCGAGGACGCGGCCTCTCTCGGCCGCCTGCTGCTGGGGCCGGTGGCCGGCCGGCTGGCGGGGAAGCGCCTGGTGGTGGTACCCGACGGCGCCCTGGAGTACGTCCCCTTCGGGGCGCTCCCTTCGCCGGAGGACCCGGAGGCCGCGCCGCTGATCGAAGGGCACGAGATCGCCGACCTCCCCTCGGCCTCGGCCCTGGCCGTGCAGCGGCGATTGCTGGAGCGACGTCCACCGGCCGCGAAGCGGATCGCCGTGATCGCCGATCCGGTGTTCGATCCCCGGGATCCGCGGCTGGCCGCCCGCGGAGTGACGCGATCGGCGAACGGCGATCCCCCCGCCTTCGAGCGCCTGCCGGCCACGCGCCAGGAGGCGGAGGCCATCGCGGCGCTCGTTCCGGCGGGAGAGGCGACGCTGGATCTGGGCTTCGACGCCTCTCTCTCGCATGTTCTCGGCGACCGGCTGAGCGGCTTCCGGGTCGTCCACTTCGCCACCCATGGCGTGATCGACGCCGAGCGGCCGGCCCTCTCGGGGCTGGCCCTGTCGATGGTGGACGCGGCGGGCCATTCCCAGGAGGGGTTCCTCCACCTGCACGACGTCTACAACCTGAAGCTCGACGCAGACCTGGTGGTGCTGAGCGGCTGCCGCACGGCGCTCGGCAAGGAGGTGCGCGGCGAGGGGCTGATCGGCCTGACGCGGGGCTTTCAGTACGCCGGAGCGCTGCGGGTCCTGGCCAGCCTCTGGCGGGTGGAGGACCAGGCCACGGCGGCGTTGATGACCCGCTTCTACCGCGCCCTGTGGATCGACAAGCTGCCGCCCGCCGCGGCCCTGCGCCAGGCCCAGCTCGGCGTACGCGGGCAGCGGCGCTGGCGCGACCCGTACTTCTGGGCCGGCTTCGTCCTGGAAGGGGACTGGCGCTGATGGAGGAATGCGATGGATCGCGTTCCCGTCCCACTATCGTGATCGAAGGGAGGAGAGCATGAACATCAACGATTTCGTCGGTACCTGGAGCATCCAATACAAGAGCGGAGGGGAGAAAACGCCTTTGCAGAATGGCTGGCGGCTGGAGATCGGCACGGGGGAATTCGGGGCCCAGGCGCCCTTCCTCTCCGCGGAGGGGGCGGTCTGCGTGGGCTTCGCCCTGATCGATCCGAGCACCTCGCCCCCGGAGGTCATCATCGCCACGGACGATCACGAGGGCAACCAGCCCGCGTTGCTTCGCCTCACCGGCGACCAGCTCCGCTGGAAGGGGTATTACCAGCGGCAACCCGCCTACATCTACATCTCCGCCGCCCAGACCTGGGTGCCGGGCGGAGAGAGCTACACTCACCTGTACGGCTCGACCACCTATGGCGATCCGGACCAGGTGGCGGTCTGGGGGGGCAGCGGCACGCCGCCGCCGCCGCCGAGCCCCAAAGAGGATGACGGGGACGAGGGCTGATGCCGGCCGCGTGCTAGAATCCGCCCGCATCCAAGGCGGGGACATCGCGTCTGGCCATTCAAGAGAAGACCCCCGAGGGGCTGGAGGATCTGGTCGCGCGCGTCCGGGCGGGAGATCCCCGTGCGGAGGAGCGGATCGTCGAGCTCTACGGCCGCGGTGTGGCGGTCATCCTCGACCGCCACACCAACGGCCGCCCCGAGGCCGAGGACCTCTTCCAGGACACCTTCCGCATCGGTCTGGAGAAGCTCCGCCGCGGGGAGCTGCGTGAGCCGGCCAAGCTGCCGGGCTTCCTGGCCCAGATCGCCCGCAGCCTGGCCATCGAGCACTACCGCAAGATCACCCGCCGCAAGACCGACGCGGACAGCGAAGCCGTGCTCGACGCCGTGGCCTCCGGCGAGAGCCCGCTCGCGGGCCTCCTGGCGCGGGAGAACGCGGCGCTGGTCCGCCGGGTCCTCCAGGATCTGGCCAACGAGCGCGACCGCCAGATCCTCCTCCGTTTCTACATCGCGGAGGAGGACAAGGACCGCATCTCGGCCGACTACGGCCTCTCCAGCCTGCAATTCAACCGCGTCCTCCACCGCGCCCGGCAGCGCTACAAAGAGCTCCTGACCGAGCGCTTCGGCGAAGACCGGGCCGCGCAGGTGGCGGGTGCGATAATTCTCCTCCTCGTCACACTCTGGTGGAGAGAGCATCTGGGAGGGGGAGCCTGACCTCATGGATCACGCCTACATCGAGAGCAACGGCCTGGTGGAGCGCTACCACCGGGGCCTGCTGCCGCCGGACGAGGAGGCGCGGTTCGAGGAGCATTTCGTCGATTGCCCCCAGTGTACCGAGCAGCTCGAGCTGGCCCGCGGCTTCCAGCGGGGGCTCAAGGCGATGGCGGCCGAGGACGCGGCCCGGGCGGTGGTGGGGGCCGGGCTCTTCGCCTGGCTGGCCCGGCGAGGGCGCCTGGCGCAGTGGGGGACGGCCCTCGCCGCGTTGGCTGTAGCGGCCCTTCTGCCGACCCTCTGGCTGCTGATGGGGGGGCAGAGCGAGCGGCGCCAGCAGGAGGCGCGCCTGGAGGCCGAGCGCCACACGCGGCAGGAGCTGGAGCGCCGCCTTTCCGAGAGCGAGAGCCGCCGGAGCGCCGAGCGCCAGCAGCTCGAGGCGAAGCTGGCCCAGGCCAAGCCCCCCGAGCCCCCCCGAGGCCTCGCCGGCCCGCTGGTGAACACCCCCGTCTTCCTCCTGGCCGCCGTGCGGAGCAACGACGCCCAGCCGGTGACGATCGACCCCTCCCGGACCGGCGACGCCCTGGCCCTCGCCGTGGACCTGGGGGAAGGCCTCCGCTTCGACACCTACCGCGCCACGATTGTCTCCATAGGGGGCAGGGCGGGCGGCGGCAAGGTCTTCGAGAAGGCGGGCCTGAAGCCGAACGCGCTCGAAACCCTGATGATCACCTTCCCCTCCAGCTTCTTCCCGCCCGGCGACTACCGCCTGCGGATCGAGGGGATGAAGCCGGACGGCTCGGCGGCGGAGGTGGGTGGGTACGCCTTCCGGGTGACGGGGAAGCGCTAGGAGCGCGGTGCCCGCCCCCATCCTCATCGCCGGAGGCGGCATCGGCGGCCTGACCGCCGCGGTGGCCCTGCGCCGGGCGGGGTTTGAGGTCGAGGTCTTCGAGCGGGCGCCGGAGATCCGCGAGGTGGGGGCGGGGATCGCCATCCAACCCAACGCGGTACTGGCCCTGCGGTGGATCGGGCTCGACCGCGCGGTGACCGAGGTGAGCTGTGTCGAGGAGGCCCTCCATTTGTGGACGGCTGGCGGCGATCTCCTGGCCCGCCTCCGCCCCCGCGAGATCGTTCCGGACGTCCCGTTCCTCTCCCTGCACCGCGCCACGCTCCAGAAGGTGCTCCTCGAGGCGCTGGGCCCCGGCGGAGTCCACACCGGCTGTGAGTGCGTGGGCTTCGAGGCGCGGCCGGACGGCGTCACCCTGGTCCTGCGCGACGGCCGGCGGATCGAGGGCGCGGCGCTGGTGGGAGCGGACGGCGTCCATTCGCGGATCCGGGAGCAGCTCCTGGGCGATGGCGAGCCCGTCTACGCGGGCTACACGGCATGGCGGGCGGTCACTCCGGAAGGCTTCGCGCCGCGCCCGGCGGGCAGCTCCGAGACCTGGGGCCGCGGCCACCGCTTCGGCATCGTGCCCATCGAGCATGGCCGGGTCTACTGGTACGCCACCAGCAACGCGGCCCCCGGGGGGCACGACAAGCCGGGGGCCCTCCATGACTCGCTGCTGCGCAACTTCGGGAGTTGGCACGCGCCCATCCGGGAGCTGATCGCGGCGACCCCGGAGAGCGCGATCCTGCGCACCGACATCTTCCACCGCCACCCCTCCCGTCGCTGGGGTCGGGGGCGGGTGACCCTGCTGGGCGACGCCGCCCACCCTCTGACCCCCAACCTGGGGCAGGGAGCCTGCCTGGCGATCGAGGACGGCGTCGTTCTCGCCGACTGTCTGCGCGCCATCCCGGACCTTGCCACCGCTCTGCGCCGCTATGAGACCCTGCGCCGGCGGCGGACGGCGGGCATCGTCCTCCGCGCCTGGCATCTCGGCTGGATCGGCCAGTGGGAGAGCCCCCTGGCCTGCCGGCTGCGGGACCGGATAGTGGCGTGGACCCCCGGCGCCTTCAACCGCCTCCAGATGCGGCGGCTGTTCCGGTTTACATCCTTCACAAACTCCTTACCTGCCCCTGAAGACTGAAGGTTCGCGCCTTGCATAACTTTGGAGCCCTCCGGACCGATGGCGGTCCGGAGAGGCTGGGAGGTGAGGCGAGGCGTGCTGGAATTGACATCCCGTGGAACCCGAAGCTCTTCCCGATCCACCCGGCGTTTCCTCTCTGGGACGTTCTCCGGGCTCGCGAAGCGATCCCTCTTGCGCATCCCGCTCGCGGGGATCACCGCCGGGGTGCTCCTCGGGTTCGTTCTCTGGGTCGGATTCGTGGACGCCAACCGCTATCTGACCGACGGATACCCGCGGCTCGCGCTGGGCTCCCTGCGCCGGTCCCTCGACGTCTACGCCCTGGGCGCGGTCCTCCTCTTCGCGCTGATGGAGCTCACCTTCTTCCTCTTGAGCCGCCGGTGGAAGCGGCCGCACGCGGCCAACGCGGCCCTCTGGCTCCTCCTGGCCACCGGAGCCGCCGTGGTGAGCCTGCGGCTCTCGCCCTGGGTCCCCCGGGCACACTCGGTCCATGGGGCCCTCCTCTTCGGCTCCGTGTCACTCGCCGGGATGTGGCTGGCCTGGCTCGCCGCCCGCCATCCGAGGGCGATGCGGCGGGGGGCAGGGCTCGCCCGCCGCGGGCTCGGAGGCTTCGGGCCGGCCGGGGCCGCTCTCCTGGTGCTGGCCGGGGTCAACGCCGCGGCCGCTTTCGTGGCCGACCCCGCCCCCCGCCCCCGGCTCAACGTCCTGCTGATCACGATCGACGCCCTGCGGGCCGACCACCTGGGGGTCTACGGCTATCCACGGCCGACGTCGCCGAACATCGACCGGCTGGCTGGGGAGGGCGTCACCTTCCGGCGCGCGGCCTCGCAATGGCCCCTCACCAGCCCGAGCTTCGCGGCCCTGATGTCGAGCACCTACGGCCACACCAACGGGCTTATCCGGAACACCGCCCAGCGCATGCCCGACCGCCCGCTCATGCTGGCGGAGCTCCTCAAGGCCGCCGGCTACGACACCTGGGCCGCCGTGGGCAACGTCAATCTCGCCCGCTTCTTCAATTTCGACCAGGGCTTCGACACCTATCAGGAGCTCTGGCGCCAGGACGACCAGCGGAAGACCGAGCGGATCACCCGCGCGGGGCTCGACCTCCTGAAGCAGGCCTCCGCCGAGCGCCCGTTCTTCCTCTGGCTCCACTACTTCGACCCGCACGCGCGCTACGACCCGCCCAAGCCTTTCGATCAGATGTTCGTCGGCGACCGCTACTTCGACGGCTCGTGGCGGGTGCCGCTGAACGGCCGGCAGGACCAGGATCTCGGCGGGATCTCCAGCAAGGTGACCCTGGGGAGGGAGGACCGCGTCGCCTACTACGTGGCGCAGTACGACGCCGAGATCCGCTACGTGGATCAGCAGGTGGGCATCCTCCTCGAGGCGCTGAAGGAGCGCGGGCTCGCCGGCAACACCCTGGTCGTCCTCACCTCCGATCACGGCGAGAGCCTGGGGGATCACAACTATTTCTTCGAGCACGGGCGCTTCCCCTACGACGACTGCGTGCACGTGCCGCTGATCGTGCGCGCCCCCGGGGAGCCCCGGCCGGGCGAGGCCGTGCGCTCTCCCGTGCAGTCGATCGACATCGTCCCGACCATCCTCGATCTCGCGGGTCTGCCCGCCGACCCCCGGGCCGAGGGCAAGAGCCTCCGGCTGCTCCTGCGGGGAGAGCATCCCAGGGGGGATCTCTGGGACTACGCTTTCACCGAGTCGGGCTTCGCCCTCGACTACCAGCGATCGATCACCGGCGAGCGCTACAAGCTCATCTACGTGCCGGACGCCGGTAACCGCCGGATCATGACCGGCCGCGAGCTGGAGCTCTACGACCTGGAGGCCGATCCGCGCGAGACGAAAAACCTGATCGATGAGCGCCCCGAGGTGGCCGCCCTCCTGAAGCGGCAGCTCTGGCGCTGGATGGCGAACGGCGGTCCCGCCGCTCCGCCCCCGGCGGAGGTGCGCGTCGAGGGGCAGGCCGAGGAGCAGCTCCGGTCCCTGGGCTACATCAACTGAGCGGTTATCGCTTCGCGACGTCGAGCTCGACGACGTCGAGCTCGCCGTTCGCGTACCGGGCGCGTAAAACCTTTTTATCGAATTTCCCCACCGAGGTCCGCGGGATCTCCGAGAGGAAGGCCCAGCGCTCGGGGAGCCACCACCCCGCCACCTTGCCGTCGAGGAAGCCGCGCAGGGCCTCGGCGTCCTTCGCGGCTCCCTCCCGGAGCACCACGCAGGCGAGGGGGCGCTCATCCCAGGTGGGGTCGGGAACGCCGATCACCGCCGCCTCGGCCACCCCGGGGGGCCCCATGAGAAGGTTTTCGATCTCGACCGACGAGATCCATTCGCCACCGGACTTGATGACGTCCTTGGCGCGGTCGGTGATCTGGATGAACCCCTTGGGATCGATGCAGCCCACGTCGCCCGTGCGCAGCCAGCCGCCGTGGAAGCGCTCCGGCGCGGGGCTCCGGTAGTAGGAGCCGGTCACCCAGGGGCCGCGGGCCTCGATCTCGCCCACCGCCTTGCCGTCCCAGGGGAGCTCGTCGCCGGCGTCGTCCACGATGCGGATCTCGACCCCGGCGAAGGCGCGGCCCGTCCTGGCGCACCAGTCCGCCTCTTCCCCCTCATGAGCGCCGCGCGGCGGCCAGGCCAGCGCCGCCACCGGCGAGGTCTCGGTCATGCCCCACCCCTGGGTGATCCAGAGGCCGGTCTTCGCATGGAAACGCTCGATGAGCGCGCGGGGCACGGCCGAGCCGCCGCCCATCACCATCCGCAGCGAGGAGAGGTCGGTCTCATGCCCCTCCGTGTAGCGCAAGAGGTCGCTCAGGATGGCCGGCACGGCCGCGGCGTAGGTGACCCGCTCGGCCGCGATCATCCGGGCCAGGGGCTCCGCCTGAAGGAAGGGGCCGGGCATCACGAAATCCGCGCCGCACGACCAGCCCAGGTAGGGGAGCCCCCAGGAGAGGGCGTGGAACATCGGCACGATCGCCAGCACGCGGTCGTGCTGATTCAAGGGGATGGCCGCCCCCTGCCCCACGCCCAGGGTGTGCAGGAAGATCGAGCGGTGGGAGTAGACCACCCCCTTGGGATCGCCGGTGGTGCCGGTCGTGTAGCACATGGCCGCGGCGGACCGCTCGTCGAGGTCGGGCCAGGCGAAACCGGAGCTCTCGGCGGCAATCAGCTCCTCGTAGCGGAGCACCTCTCCGCCCAGCGCC
>JAICSG010000379.1 GCA_025937035.1 Thermoanaerobaculia bacterium
CTTCTTCTTCACCACCGCGCACTCGCCGAGATGGGCGACGTCCACACCCGCCGCCGCGGCCTCGCACTCGTTCCCGTACGTCTTGCCGTTGCAGCCGCAGACCGGATCGTAGATGTCCGGGCAGACCTCGGGCTTCGTCGCGCAGGTGCCCTTGCCCTTGCACTGCCCCACCGGCTTCGAGCAGAACTGGCCGCTCTTGCACTGGGCGTTGGTCGTGCAGGTCGTCGCGCAGGCGCCGGAGTGCTTGACGTTGGCCCCCGCCATGGCGGCGAAGCAGGCATTGCCGTAGGTCACGCCGTCACAGCCGCAGACCGGCAGGTAGAGGAAGTAGCAGACCGTGGGCCGGACCACGCAGTGGCCAGGGCCCGCGCAATGGCCCGAGAGCTTCTGGCAGTACTGCGCGCGGTCGCACTGCCCGTTGTCCTTGCACTCCGGACCGGTGGGCTTCTGTGCCGCCGCCACGAGGACGAGCGACAGGCACAGCGTCAACAGGAGCGATAGACGCTTGAGACTCCGTCCGTTCATCGACCACCTCCGTGAGAGATCGGGACTGGCAACAAGTCCCGGGGTTCGCGGCGAGGATTCGGAGCGCCCTGATGAGGTAATGATTTAGAGAATAGTACGAACCCGGTCCGGCTTCAAGGCCGCGCCCGGTACAGACGCACCCGCCCGCTCGGCGATCTCTCGACGAGGTCGTATCCCGCCGCGAGCTGGTCCAGGACCGCGCGGACCCTCGGCTCGTCGCGGCGCTCGTCCCGCAACCCCCAGAGCAGGACGTAGTCGACCCTTCCGCCTGTCCCCCGTGGATAGCCCTGGAGGTCGACCTCCGGAGGATCCCTCTCGATCCCCAGGGGGCCGTTGGACAGATACCGGTAGGGGTTCAGGGCGGGCCGGTAGAGCAGGGGGAAGTAGTCCTCGTTGGCCTCGTACAGGGAGAGATCCACCAGCCGCTTGCGCGCCGCGATGTAGCCACCGGCATGGAGGAAGGGCTCGGTGCGGTAGGCGAGCTCGCCGCCGCTGCCATCTCCGTGGTGGTCGTAGGAGAGGAAGAGGAGCGTGTGGTCCGGCGCGACCTCGCGGGCGGTGGCCACGATCTCGGAGAGGACGCGGTCGATCCGCGCGTATTTCCAGAGCATCAGGCCGAGGAAGGCCAGGGCGATCCCCGCCGCCGCGGCCTGGACGCGGAGCCGCCGGCGCGCCGGATGCTCGAAGGTGCCGAGCCAGAGAAGAAGGGTCAGGAAGGGGTACAGCAGCGTGCGCTGGTTGATGAAGCCGCCGCCGGCCAGCTCGCTCGGCGCGGCGAAATGCACCACGGCGAGGACCGCCGTGGCGAGCAGAAAGCCGTCCGCCGTCTGGAGAGGGAGCCCCCCGGCGCTCCCGCCAGCAGAGCCACGCCAGCCCATAGAACAGGAAGGCCAGGAGGATCGCCAGCGGGATGGTCCACCGGGTCAGCGAGGCCAGCGAATAGAGCCCGGCCAACTGCTTGAGCTTCACCCACATCGGCATCATGGTGATGCGGGCGCCCGTCCGCCGGCCCACGAAGGCGGCGATGAGAACCAGAGGCGGCAGGCAGGCGAGGGCAGGAGCGAGCAGCCAGTGCCGGAAATGCCCCCAGAGCTCAACCCCGGCGGGGCGTCCGGGCACGGCGCGAAGGCCCAGGAGCATCCGCCAGCCGGCGAGGGTCAGCAGAACGGCGACGGTCACCGCCAGCGTCACGGGGTGGCAGAAATAGACCCAGAGCACCAGCAGGGCGAGCACGGCGGTCCGCGCGGGGCCCATCCGCTCGGCGTGCCTCAGCCAGTAGCCGGCGGCGAAGAGGAACGCCGCGAGGCTCCAGCAGAAGTTGAAGAACCCCATGTTGAACAGGTAGTTGTAGACGAAGGGGAACACCATCACGGCGAGAAAGCCGGCCCTGGGATCGACTGCCCGCAGGGCGTAGCGGGCCGAGAGCGGCAGCAGGAGGACGTAGGCGGTGAGCACGGCCTTCTCCGCCATCGGCACCGTCAGGAAGCCCAGCACCCGCCCCATCAGGAAGAAGATGAGCCAGTTGGGCAGCGCCTCCCGGTTGGGCAGGTAGTACTGGCGCAGCAGACCGGCCCCGGGGAGGCCGTACTGCCGCAGGATGGCCGTCACCGCCTGATGGCCCGGACCGTCCTGAGTAGGGGTGTAGGAGAAGATCCAGATCGGCAGGAGATGGAGAGCGAGCAGGGCCCAGAAGAGGACGGCCTCGGAGGTGGGTCGGCGCGACACGCAGGAATCCTATCGTGTTCGGAGCGTCTGCCCATGGAGGCCCGAGGGTGAGGATTCGAGGGGCAGGACGCTCCAACGGACACCCTGCCTTATGATCTCGCCGCAATGAGCGCTCCCCCCCGCAAGCTCAGCGTCGTCATCCCCTGCCTGAACGCCGCTTCCACGATCGGCGTGCAGCTCGAGGCGCTTACCCATCAGAGCTGGCCGGACGGGTGGGAGGTGATCGTGGCCGACAACGGCTCGACGGACGGCTCGCGGGAGATCGTCGAGAGCTACCGCGGCCGCCTGCCGGGCCTCAGGCTGGTGGACGCCTCGGACCGCCGCGGGCAGGCCCACGCCCGCAACCTCGGCGCCGCGGCGGCCACCGGCGACGCCCTCCTCTTCTGTGACGCCGACGACGAGGTCGCCCCCGGCTGGATGGAGGCCCTGGGACGGGCGCTCGCGGTCCATGACTTCGTGGCCTGCCGCTACGACAACGAGAAGCTCAACCCGGCCTGGGTGCGGCGCACCCATCTCAATCCGCAGAAGGACGGCCTCACCGCCTACGACTATCCGCCCTTCCTCCCCCACGCGGGCGGCGGCGGCCTGGCGGTACGGCGGGCGGTCCACCAGGAGGTGGGCGGGTTCGACGAGACCCTCCCCGCCCTGGAGGACACCGACTACTGCTGGCGCATCCAGCTCGCCGGCCACGAATTCCACTTCGTGCCGGACGCGGTGGTCTCCATCCGCCACCGGCACGACGCGGGCAACATCTTCCGGCAGGGGGTGAGCTACGGCAAGCACAACGTGCTGATCTACAGCCGCTACAAGGACCGCGGGATGCCCCGCCTCGGCTGGCTGCCGGGGCTCCTGCGCTGGGGGAAGCTCCTGCTCAAAACCCCCCTGATGCTCCTCACCCGCGAGGGGCGCTCCCGCTGGCTCTGGCAGCTCGGCTGGCGGATCGGCCGGATCGAGGGGTGCTTCGAATATAAAGTCGTGGCGCCGTGACCTCGCCAAGCGTCCGGGCCGTATGGGGAGCCGGCCGGTTCATGGATCAGGGCTAGCAGCTACAGCTACAAACGCACTCGCCGGCCGTGCAGTGTGCGGCGCTCTTGCAGCTCGGCTGCTGTTGCTTGCAGAACGTCCGGCAGGCGTCCAGGTCGGCCGACGTGCAACATTGCGTTGAGATGGCGAGGTCGAGCGGCGCCGGCTGCGCGCACACGGCGGCGTTCCTGGCCGCCACGATCTGGGCAAGGTCCACACCGCAGCCGCCCGAGACGGCGGGGCTCGCCGCACGGGTGGCATCCGGCGCTGCGAACGCCGGCGCGGCAAGCAAGAGAAGGACGAGAGCTCCGAGGACACCGAGGATTGGCTTCATGGCGTCTCCTTTCCTGGCCGATGCATCGGCAGAGAGGCCGGCCCCCATAAAGAAAGGTGCGGTCCGCGAGCCAATCCGGACCCCTCCCTTGAGAAGCGTCACCCGGTCATTCTGGATCAATTGCTTTGAATCACCCGCCCATCACCGCGACTCCGCCCCACCCTCGAACCGCAGCTCCGGGTTGAGCCGCGCCTTCCGAAGATAGGAGAGCACCTCGCGGGCGAGCTCCTGGGTGACCTGCTCGCGCTCGGCCGCCTGCCGGAAGATCGTCAGGGCGGCGAGCGCCTCCCGATGAATCCCGTGCGCCTGGAAGATCGGAGTCATATGGCGGGCCAGCGTCTTCACCTGGTCGGTGCGGCCCTGGCCGGCATAGAGGATGGCGATCTCCAGGGATACGAGCGCCACGTCGTAGGCCATGTTGCGGGAGGCGAACTCTCCCCGGACGCGGGCAAGCAGGGCGATCCCCTGCTCAAAATCGCCGAGACCCGCAGTGACCCGCCCCTCTGTCCACAGAAGCCGAATGCGGTTTAATTCTCCGCCCGTCTTGAGAAGGTATGCGCGAGTTTGCGGCAGCAGCGCCGCGGCCTCCTCGAAACGCCCGACCTTGCTCAACGCAACCGCAAGGTTGTGCCAGATCGGAAGGAGGATTCGCGCCTCCTCCTTCGGCGAGGCCATCTCCTTCACCTGTTCCAGAAGCGCGACCGCTTCTTTCAAATCTCCCATCTCCTCCAGGAGCTTGGCCTTGCTCACCATGATCTGAAGACGGAACGTGGAATTGCTTGCGAGCAGCGACGCGCGCTCGAGGAGATTCTTCGCCTCATCGAAGCGTCGCTGATCTCGTCGCAAGGAAGCCTTGAGAACGAAGGTGAGCCCCTCTTCGAGGAGGCCATCCGCCAAGCCTTCTCCGGCCTTCCAGAGCTCATCCGCGGAGGTGAAGGCGCGCTCCGCTCCCTCCAGGTTGTCCTGGGCGCGCAAAGTGTTCCCCAAATGGGCCCAGGCAAACCCCCTCAGCTTGGTGCGTACGCCTTCACCTTTAGCGAGATCCGCGACGACGAGCGCGATCTCACACAAGGACGCCGCTTTTACTGGGTCCTCGCCGCAAAGGCGCTGGCTCTCAATACACAAAAGCTCACAGACCGCCCACTGTGTATCCGAGGGAAAGCCTCGGAGCTCTTTCACCTGCTCCTTACGGGGAAGCAGCTTGATCCGGGTCCACAGTGCATGGGCTGCCTGCCGCTCGGCATTGCGATCCTTCGCAGGCACATGATCCTCCTTCCTCCGTTCCTCCTGCAGGGTAAGAACCAGCTTGCTCAACCGTGCCGTGGTTTGACTTGCCGCCACCACGTCGGCGCTGAGGCGCGTCGCCAGA
>JAICSG010000865.1 GCA_025937035.1 Thermoanaerobaculia bacterium
GGTGGGCTCAATCGTCGGCGAAGACCTCGTCCGCCGTTGCCGCCGTCGCCGCCCGGGTGAGGAGGCTACGCAAGGCCGCGAGATCGCCGATCGCCGCGAGAGCAGAGCGTGCCGCTTCGTCGACCGCCAAACCACGAGCCTGAAGGACGGCGAGAATGGAGTCTCGCAAGGCTTGCTGCTCACCCTCCCTCCGGACCTCATCGAGATCCCGATACCCCTGGCGCTGGAGCAGATTGCGGAAGGTGACGGCGTGAGCGGCCTGCCGGTCGTAGAGCGCGTCTACGGGCACGGGGTTCCGCAGGATCCCCGGCGCGGTGAGCTCCTCGCCGGGACGTACGAGGCGCGGCTCCTGCCCGTTTTCGTGGACCTCGACCCGGCGCGGCCCGGCGAGGTGGACGACCCAGACGATCCTGGTGCCGGCGGCCAGGAGCTCGGAGATCTTGAGGGCGAGCTCTTTCCCATCCTGCCCCGTGTCGCAGTATTCCACCGCCAGGGGCGGCGCTCCCTGCACCCAGCCTGGCGTGTCGGGCACGTTGCCGACGGCCACGTCCGGGGCGCGCAGCGTGTCGGACGAGGGGGAATATCCAGTGTCGATCCCTGCCTCCTCGACCGCCGGATCGCTGTCGAGCATCGAGCCGCCCTGAAGATTGGCGCGCGATCCGCGTCCGCCCGTGGTCATGCACTGGATGGCGTGACCGTTGGAGAGCTCGTAGGGATCGCCCGAGCGGATCTGGTCGGCGCGGAAAGGGCCTTTGGAGGTGAGGATGGTCCGGCGCATGGAGTGAGTATACCGCCGGCGTTCCGGACCTCACTCCCCCCGCAACGCCACCCCCGGATCCACCGCCATCGCCCTTCGGGCCGGCAGATAGCTCGCCAGCGCTCCCACGCCGGAGAGCAGGAGAGCCACGCCGGCGAAGGTGGGGAGGTCGGTGGGCGGCACGCCGTAGAGCAGGCTCGCCATCAGGCCGGAGAGGAGGAGCGCGCCGACGAGCCCCGCGCCGATGCCGCAGGCGGTGAGGCCGAGGCTCCTGCCGATCACCAGTCTCAGCACGTCGGCCTTTCGCGCCCCCAGGGCCATCCGGATGCCGATCTCGTGGGTCCGCCGGGCGACCGCGTACGAGATCACGCCATAGACGCCCACCGCCGCCAGCGCCAGCGCGATGACGGCGAACAGGGCCAGCAGCAGCAGGATGAACCGCCGCTGGGCGATCGAGGCGGCGAGCACGGTGCGCATCGGCGCCACGGCCGGCAGCGGCAACCCTTTGTCCAGGCCGCGCAGGGCGTTGCGCACCGGGGCGGCGAGCTTACCGGGATCGCCGGCCACCCGCGCCACCAGGTTGACGTAGGGGACAGGCGACTGCTCGAAGGGAAAGTAGATCTCCGGCTCCGGCGGCGCTTCCAGCCCCAGATCGCGGACGTCCGCCACCACGCCCACCACCGTCGCCCAGGAGGGCGGCGAGGTGCTCAGCGACAGGCGCTTGCCGACCGGGTCTTCCCCCGGAAAATCGCGCCGGGCCAGGGCCTGGTTGATCAGCAGCACGGCGGGCGCCGTGGCAGTGTCGGTGGCCGCGATCGCGCGTCCCCGCAGGACCGGGATGCCCAGGGCCTGGAAGTAGCCGGGAGTCACGGTGCGGATCTGCGCCTCCGGCAGATGGTCGGGCAGCAGAGGCTCCCGCCCCGCCACCAGGAAGCTGGAGGAGTCGCGGTCCTTGGTCAGCGGCAGGTCGTCGATGCCGCCGGCCGCGATCACCCCGGGAACCACCTGGAGGCGCGCGATCGCCTGCCGCTGGAAGGCCGCCTGGGAGCGGGCGTCGGGGTAGGCGTAGCGGGGCAGGGAGACGAAGACGGTCAGGACCGGATCGACGTCGAAGCCCCGTTTCTCCCCCAGCAGGCGCACGAAGCTCCGGGCCAGCAGGCCGGCCCCGGCGAGCAGGACCAGCGCCAGGGCCACCTCGGCGACCATCAGACCGGCGCGGAAACGGCCGCCGCGGACCGACTCGGCCGCGGACCGCCCCCCTTCCTTGAGCGACTCGCCCAGGGCCTCCGCGGAGGCTTGGAAGGCGGGCGCCAGGCCGAACAGCACGCCGGTGACGAGCGCCAGGAGGGCCGAATAGGCGAGGACCGTGGCGTCGAGCCCGCCCAGGCTCTCCCGCGGCAGGTTGGCCGGCGCCAGCCCGCTGAGCAGGCCGACGCCCCAGTGGGCGAGGAGCACGCCGAGCGCGCCGCCCAGGAGGGCCAGGA
Source organism: Thermoanaerobaculia bacterium (assembly GCA_025937035.1). GTDB lineage: Bacteria > Acidobacteriota > Thermoanaerobaculia > Multivoradales > UBA5704 > DATARR01. The sequence continues at coordinate 2,242 of JAICSG010000865.1, forward strand.
GCAGGCTCTCGGTGAGGAGCTGGCGCAGGATCCGCCAGCGCCCCGCTCCCAGGGTCAGGCGGAGGGCGATCTCCTTCTGCCGGGTGGAGGCGCGGGCGAGCTGCAGGCTGGCCACGTTGGCGCAGGCGATCAGCAGCAGGAAGCCGACGGCGCCGAGCAGGATCAGCAGCAGGGGGCGCACGCCGCCGGCCCCCTGCTCCCGCAACGGCACCAGCGAGACCCCCAGACCGGCGAGGACCTGCGGATA
>JAICSG010000097.1 GCA_025937035.1 Thermoanaerobaculia bacterium
AGCTGCCGCTCGCGGTGCAGGGCAAGGTGCTGCGGGTGCTGGAGGAGCGCACCTTCGAGCGCGTGGGCGGTGGGCGGACCCTGCGCGCCGATGTCCGGCTGGTGGCCGCCACCAACCGCGACCTCGCCGCCATGGTGGAAGACGGGGAATTCCGCTCCGACCTCTTCTTCCGCCTGAACGTCTTCCCCATCGAGCTGCCGCCCTTGCGCGAGCGGGCCAGCGACGTGCCGCTCCTCGCTCGCCACCTGCTGCTGGAGATCGCCCGCCGGCATCATGTGGAGCCGCCCCCCCGCCTGGAGGACGCGGCGGCCGAGCTCCTGGCGACTCAAGCTTGGCCGGGCAACGTCCGCGAGCTGGCGAACGTCCTCGAACGGGCGGTGATCCTGGCGGAGGGGCCCGCGATCCACGCCGCCGACCTGCGCCCGCTGCTGCGCCCGCTCGCCGGCTCGGGGGAGCGGGAGCGGGTGCGGCAGGCCCTGGTCGAGGCCGATGGGGACAAGCGCCGGGCGGCGGAGATCCTGGGGATCAGCTACCGGGCCCTGCTCCGCAAGGTGAAGGAGCACGACCTGGAAGGCGTCCCCAGGTACCGGGAGTGACCCTCTACTGAGGCGGAGCCTCCGCCGGTTTGTCGCCGTCGCCCGGAGGCGAGGTGAAGGTGAGCGGCAGGCCGTTCACCTGGAACTTGGCGTCCGTGAAGGTGAAGACCCCGGGGAAGTTGGCCCGGAACGACGCCGTGCCGTCCGGCGCGATCGACGTCGAGGTCAGCAACCCCTGGGCGGTCCCCACCCGCTCCCCCGCCTCGTTGAAGAGCTGCACGTCGACCGAGGCGTTGATCATCATGTCCTTGGTCGTATTGTGGATCTGCCCCTCGATGGCGATGCCGTCGCCGGTGGGGATGTCCAGCTTCTTCCAGGTGCTCACCGCGAGCGGACCGCTCTTGGCCGGGGCGCCCTTGTCGGGCGTATCGGCCTCTCCCGGCGGCGCCGGCTTGCGGAAGTCCTTGTCGGTCAGCACGGCGATCTTCTTGTGCTCGGGCTCGGGGGGCGGCGGCGCCTCGGCCTTGACCTTGGCGTCCGCGGTGGCTTTGGCGCTGGCGTCGAGATCCACCTCCGTGGCGCGCAGGGAGGCGAGCGCGCCGTCGTCCGCGCGGGTGAAGACCACCAGCTTCCCCTTCATCTGCCAGGTCCCTTTCGTCTCCACCCGCCCACCGTCCTTCGTCACCAGCCAGTCGGCGTGAACGGGGCTGGTGGCCAGCCCCAGGGCCAGCAGCCCCAGGGCGATCCCATGGATGGTTCCATTCCGGTGACACATCGGATCAATTCTCCTTCCAGTTGCGCTGGACGACGCAGACAGGGACCGTCGCGTAGCGTTCGTAGCCCGTATCCGAGCGCAGGCCGCTCACGCTGATCCAGTAGTTGGCGAACTTGCACCCCTTCGGGAAGAGCTTCTTGAGCTCCTTCAGGATCTCCTCCTGGCTGGCGTCGAGCTCCTCGGAGTTGGAGGTGCTGCCGCCACTTCCACCGGCCCCTCCGCCGCCGCCGCTGGAGTTGGGGGAGTTGTTGGTGGCTCCCTGCTCTACGTAGGGGTTGGTCACGAACTTGGGCACGACGCGGAAGCGGGACGTCGCTGTCACCGAGTTCCCGTTGTTGGCGTAGACCACGAAGATGTGGCTGGTACCGCCCAGCGCGCAGACGCCGTCCTGCACGGTGTCCTGCGGCTGGAAGCTGGAGAAGATGAGGGCGCCGGCGAGGCCGAACGTCTGCGTGATCACCCGCTCGTTCGCCGTCAGCGTGAGGAACCACCCCTTGTTCTTGCCGGACGGCGGGTTGACCACGAAATCGCTGCTGGTGCTGACGTCCCCCGCGTTGACGTCGAGCGACTGATAATTCGCCTCCGTCTTCGGCAGCCCGCTGGTCGCGGAGGTGAAATTCTCGTCGACGATCAGATAGAACCGGCCCACCTGGTTGTCGAGGTTCCACAGGTTCTCGCGGTCGCCGGTGCCGAAGGCGAGGGCGAACCGGCTGAGCTGCGCCACGTAGAAGAGAGTGGGGGTGATGTAGATCGGCCGGCCTCCGGTGTTGAAGATCACGAACGGGCTCCAGGCGGCGTCGGTGATCCGCTTCACCGTCACCGAGCCCGAGGCGGTGGTGAGAGTGACGGTCTGGAGCGTCCCCGGGGAGCTGATGTCCACCTTGTACATGTAGCCGGAGATGGTTCCGATGTAGATGGTGTCCAGATAGCCGTCCTGGTCCTTGTCGAGCACCGCGGCATCGGAGGGCGCCGAGCCGATGAGCGAGCGCTTGTAGATCGTCTGGCCGGTCTCGATGTCCACGATGTAGAGCCAGTTGCCGCGCTTCGGGCTGGTCTTGTTGTCGGCGTCCATGCCGCCGCCGAAGATGGCGACGAACTTGTCCACCTGCTTGCCGCTCTCGATCACCTTGATGCGCCCGATGGTCGGCACCGACCAGGTCTGCCCGAGGTCCGGGTAGCCGTTGTTGTCCTCGTCGAGCTGCGCGCCGTTGGCCGAGTCGGTGAATTCCCAGAGGACGGCGGGGAACGGCAGCGTGCCGCACCCGGAGACGGTGTTGTTCGAGATATCCAGACAGGTCGGGACGGCCGCCTGGCTCGTCGGATTGTTGCTCGCGTCGAGCTGGTCGGGATGGGTCACGTCCAGGGCGTAGTAGCCGCTGGTGAAATCGGTCATCCGGCTGCCGCCGTCGACGCTGCCGCCCTCCCGGAAGCCGCCGATGGCCACCGTGCGCCACTCGCGGTCGGTGGCGGTGGGGGTGCCGTTGTTGACCGGGTCGATGTACACGTCGGCCACCCGGGGCGTGCCGTCGACGCCGAAGATCTGATGGATGCCCTCAGCCTGAGTCCGCACGATCGGCAGCGCCAGGCGCGGGATGTAGGAGAAGATCTCCTTGCCGGTGCCGTCGGTGAAGGTCTTGGTGCCGCTGTCCCAGACGCCGGCGTCGATCGCGTGGAGCTGGCCGTCGTTGGCCCCCGCCAGCAGCATCTTCCGGCGATGCCTCTGCTGCGCCGCGAAGCACTGGTACCCGGGGTTGCCGGTACAGTCCGTGGTCCCCGTCTTGGCGTAGAGGTTGGCGGCGTAGTAGCTGAAGTTGTCCGGCCGGTCGACGAGCACCGGGTCGGCGTGGAAGATGTCGCCCAGGACGTAGGTGATGTTGACGTCCGGCTGCCCGGCCACCTGGACGGTGGCGCTCTTGATCTCCAGGGTGGTCGCAATGATTTTGTTGACTTGCGTCTTGTCCTGGGTGGCATTCGCGGCGGTCGTGGGCAAGGGGAGATTGGAGTCGAGGTGGGTTGGGTCGAGGCCGGTGAGGAGATCGCTCCAATCGGGGGTCGGGTTGCTCATCGGATCGCCGCTCGGCGGCGTGAGCAGCCGCAGGGTGGAGGGCACGGTGCCGCTCGCCACCGCCTTGGTGTAGAAGACCCGCCGCTGGGTGTCGCCGGTGCCGAGGCGGAGCGTGCTCGTGCTGACGGTCGTGGCCAGGTCGGAGGGCATCGGGGCCTGGGTCTTCAGCTGAGCGCCGGCGTCCCACAGCCAGCAGCTCGACCGCGTGCCGCCGCCCACGGCCGAGCAGACCACCGAGCGGTCCGGCTTGCCGTCCTTGAGGGGGAGAGGCTTCAGGTAACCGTCGAGGTGGCCGTCCCATAAGCTCAGGTCATTCAGGGGCGTGAAGCTCGACAGGTAGATGTGATCGGCGACGTCGGCCTGCACGGAAGGCACCGCCGCGGAGGCGAAGGTGCTCGACTGCTCGTTGATCTTGCCGAGGATCGACTGGAGGTCCTGCACCAGCTCGTTCTTGTCCTTGGGATAGAAGAGGTGGTCCGAGTCCGCCATGCAGCTCAACTTGTTGCCGGAGGTGGCGGTGACGCCGAAGGCGACCACGTAGGTGATCACTCCGTACTGATCCTTGAGCAGCTTGGTGTACTTGCAGGGGTCGCCGCCGCAGGTCTCGTCGCCGTCGGTGACGATGAGCAGGAACTTGCTGCGGCACTCGAACGAGTTGTCCCCGGCGCTGGCGACCTTGGCCCAGCCACCCAGCGAGCCGCAGGTGTCGGCCGAGCAGCCGCTGTACCAGGTGCGGAACTGCTGGACGGAGAAACCGAGCGGCGTCGAGCCGTTGGCGAGGAGGGGACGCTGGGTCTCGTCCTTGAGCCGCAGGAAGCTCTCCGAGCCCGAGCGGCTGTCCTTGAAATAGGAGGCGATCGAGAAGTTGGGGACCGTGGAGGTGCCGGTGTAGTTCGGCGACAGCCGCTTCAGGATGTCGGCCTTGTGGTCGGTCAGCCAGTCGAGCGGGATGACGTCACCGCTGCTGAACGGACCCGAGGCACCTCCTCCTCCCCGAGTGTCGGAGCTGTCCGTGGGCCAGCGGAGGCTGTAGCCGCCGGAGTTCTTGTCGGCGGTGCTGTCCGTGTTGGGGTCCCAGCCGGAGCAGGTGTTGCTGACGCTGGAGTCGGAAGCGACGCTCTGGCTGTAATAGCCGTTCTCCGGGGGAGTCCGGTTGTTGCCGTTGTCCCAGGAGAGGAAGTCGCTGATCACCTTGTAGGCCACGACCTGCGTGCCGATCGGCGTGGTGCTGGAGCAGGAGGAGTTGTTGCACTTGAGGATGGTGACCGATACGGCGATCGTGCCGCTGTAGGAGCCGCCGGCCGGCGTATAGGCCACCTTGTAGGTGGTCCCGCTGTTCCGGATGTAGAAGGTCACCACGGTGCTGAAGCTGATGCCCCCCTTGGGGAGGCGCTGCACGCGGGCGACCTCCCAGCTGTCGGTGAGGTCCGCCGGGTTGCTGGAGGTGCAACCGACGCCGGAGTCGCTGGTGCCCGAGCCGCAGGTCCAGACGTTGCCGAACACCTCCTGCGCGCCGGCCACCGGGAAGTACGTGCTGCCGGAGAGGTTGACCCCGTTCCCTTGCGCCTGGTAGAGCCAGTGCTTCTGGGGGACGGAGAGCCCGTCCTGGTTATAGGTCGAGAAGCCGAAATTGACCTTGCCCAGGCCAGGGTCGCTCAGTACCTCATAGAGCGCCTGCTTGGCCTGATAGAGCTTGGAGGACGAGTCGTCGGCGTTGAGAGGCACGAAGCAGTCGCCGCTGTCGCAGGTGCCGGACGTCTTCGGGGCCCAGTTCATCGAGCCCGAGGTGTCGAGCAGGATGAACAGGTACGGATCGGCGCTCGACGTGCGCAGCAGGCTGCGGTCGTCGCCGCGGGCGGCGGCGGAGCCGAGCAGCGCGAGCAGCGCGAGCGCGCAGGTGGCACGGGCGATGGGGGTACGGCCAAACCACCGGTTTCTGGGCGACATAGGAGCCTCTCCTCAACTCAAAGTGCTGCGTCTGGCGCTACCAACCCACCTGGGCGAGCGCGGCGGGATCCGTGGCGACCGCGTCCGTCTGCGGTTTCCAGGGCTGGACCTCGATCATGGCGCGCACGGTCTTCTGCCCGAGCACCGTGGCGTCCGCGGGGGGATCGCCGCTGCCGTTCCAAGCGACCCGCTGCGCGGTCGACGACACCGCGAAGGTGGTCACGAAAAACTGCTGGCCGCCCTGGTTCTGCGGGCACCAGTTGCAGGGATACTGGTTGATCTGAACCGCCGGCGAGAGGGTCACCCGGTCGGCGACGTTGGTCGAGAGGACGGCCCCCGCCCCCACCGACACCTTGTTCAGGATCACCGTCCGGCCGCCGTAGTCGTGATTGGCCAGGATCTCGGCCACGGAGATGCCGATCCCCGAATCGGCGGCGTAGAACGTCCGGTTGACCGTCTTCTCGTTGGCGCCGACCTGCACCTCGGTCTGGGTCACCAGGGCCAGGGAGAGCGCCAGGATCGTGAGCACGACGAGGGCGAGCAGCGTGATCACGTAGGCGCTGCCCGCTTCACTGGAGCGATGGGTTCTCATCCGAGGTTCCTCATGTCGATCACGGTGCGGAGGAGGCGGCGGCGGTACATCCTCTCGTTGGTGGAGTTGACGGTCGAGGTGTCCGCCGTGCTGTAGGTGTTGTCTTCCACCCGTTCCAGCACCGGGGCCTGATAATCCTTGTCGCGGCGGTCGGTGCGGGCGAGCGTGGTGATCCGGATGTAGTACAGATCCGAATTGGCGAAGAGCGCCGGATCGGTGTTCTTCTCGCCGTTGTACATCCAGTCGTCGTTCTCCCCGTCCGCCGATTCGTAGATGCTGCAGTTGATGTCGTCCGAGGCGATGGTCCCCGCCCCGCAGGCGCCGGCGCCGGGGTCGTTGGCCGCGGTGTCGAGGCCGAGGGCCACCTGGAGATCGAAGACGTTGTCGGAGATGTCCACCTGCCAGTTGTTGTTGTCGTCCGCCCACGGCGTCTGGGTGTTGGGATAGACCCGGGCGCGCGACAGCTTCGGGGTGAGATCCGAGGTCTTGTCGTTGGGGACCGCGTAATCCCGGCGGACGTAGAAACGGTACTCCTCGACGATGCCGACGGAGACCGCGGAGGTGAGGCCCGTGGGGTAGTTTCCCGGCGTCGAGGAGAGCTGCAGATACTGGGCGGTGTGCGATCCGCCCGTGATGTTGAAGCCGACCGTGATGTTGCTCGGGTTCGTGATGTTCGAGGTCCCCTGATTGAGCTCGACGACCACCCAGATGCTGGGGTCCTGCCGGGCGACCAGCACCAGCCCTTCCCGCCGTCCCTTGCTGATCGCGTCCGTGATCGCCGTCAGGTCCTGGGCGACGCCGCTCGGGCCGGGATTGGAGAGCTGCAGCGTGCCGCCCGTCGGCGCGGCCGCGGAGGGGGTGAGGTTGAACGGCGCCGACTGGTTGATCTGATAGACGCTCGAGGTGAGGACCCCGCGGACGGTGAGCACGTCCGAGCCGGGGACGACCTCCGGAGTCGTGCCGCCGCCGACCAGCGTGCCGTCGGCGACGTTGTTCTGCACCGCCACGGCCGTGCCCGTGGGGAGGTTGCCCACCGGGATGCCGCCCCGCCCCGCCATGCGGATCAGCCGCAGGGAGTCGGCCTGCGCCACGCGCAACGACTGCTGCATGTCGGAGATGTTGGACTGCACCCGCGTCAGGCGGTTGCTGAAGTCGAACAGCGCCAGGACGCCGAGCAGGACGATGATGGTGACGAACAGCGAGACAGTGACCTCGACGAGGGTGAAGCCCCGCTGGCCCGGACGGTGTGGGAGTCGGCTCTCGCGCATGGTCTGCCTCAGAAGGCCTTGATGACGGTCAGGGTGATTCCCTGGCCGTTCCCGAACAGATCCTTTTTCGGATTGTCGATCTGCACCTGGATCTGCTTGAGATGGACGAAATTGGCCTGGGTGCTGCCGTCCAGGGGGGTGTCGAGCTTGCCGTCGTTGAGATCGGTGATGTCGTACTGCTGCACGGTGGTGGTGCGGTTCCACAGCACCGGCCCCCGGCCCGCGGCCGTGGCGTCGGTGGTCCACCCTTCCGTGGGGTCACCGATCTCGTAGGCGCCGGTGGAGTCGGCCTTGGCCCGCGTGTAGTAGTCCTTCGTCTCCGCCTTGGTCTGGCCCGAGGCCACCAGCAGCCGGGTATTGCCGAACGGCACTTGCAGCAGCTCCTCGACCTCCGTCCGGCTGCTGTTCGTCGCCTGGGTGGCGTCGTTGCCGCTGACGTTGTCGTTGATCGAGCGCGAGAAGACCGGCAGCAGCCCGAGCGCGATGATGAGCAGGATGGCGGCGGCGATGAGCGCCTCGATAATCGAGAAGCCCGCCTCGCCACGGCGCGCCGCCGGTCGGTGTCTCCTGGGTCGCATCCTCATCCTCCTCAGTTCCATGTCCAGGCCTTGCCGTTGCCGCCCTGGCGGACGTAGGCGGCGCCATCCCATTTGCGGATCTCGGCCTTGCCCGCGAGGGACGTCACGCGAACCTCCAGGAAGTTGCCGTCCTGATCGGCCAAGCGGAACGCGCCGAGATCGCTCACCGTCCCGTCACTCTGGAAGATGGCGAGGCTCGGTCCGCCGTCGGGGTCCGTGGTGAGGTCGGCGACCGAGGCCTTGTCGAGCTTCCCGTCGCTGTCCTCGAAGGCCACCCCGTTCGGCAGGAAGAAGCTGGCGACCACCGTCTCGGTCCCGTTCAGCCTCTGGTTGTTGTCGGCGTCCACGAACAGGCGCACGGAGCTCTTGTCGCCAGGGACCGCCGGCGGGACGATCTGCACCACCGCCGGCGCCGACGACTTTTTCGCCTGCAGTTGCGCCAGTACCATCATCGTCTTCATCTCCCGGGCGATGCCGACGACCTTGGCTTGGTGGATCGCGGTCATCAGGGAGGGGATGCCCAACGTGATCAGGACCAACATGAGCGACATGACCACGAGGAGCTCGATCAGCGTGAAGCCGCGCGGGCCGCGGACGGGAGCTGGGTTTTTCATGGCGAGCCCCCTTAGAGCAAGGCCGGTGCCACGCCGCGGAAGGGCTGCCGGAATCGCCGTAAGCCTTTGAAAGAAAAGTTCTTACTGTTCTTGGCGGGGCACCGGGGGGAGCGCCTCGGAAAGCAGCGCCTCGCTACCGATGGTAACGATCGTGTCGCGCGGGAAGGTGAGCACCGCCCGTGTGCCGCCGCCCGCCCGGTCCTCCAGGCGGATGCGCCCGCCGTGCAGCACCACGATGCGGTGGGCGAGCGCCAGCCCCAGCCCCACGCCGCCACGCCGGCCGGTGGCGAAGGGGTGGAACAGCCGCGCCCGGATCTCCTCCGGCAGCCCCGGGCCGCGGTCCTCGATGACCACCTCCACCCCCTCCTCCGCGGGCCTCACCGAGACCTCCACCGGCCCGCGCTTCCCCGCCTCGCGCTCGGCCTGCGCGGCGTTGTGCAGCAGATTGCGCACGGCGCGCTCGAGGAGCTGGGGGTCGCCGCGCAGAGAGGCGTCCTCCCCTTCGACCCGCACCTCCACCCCTTCGAGGGCCGGATCGGCCGCCGCGCGCTGGAGCAGGGGGAGCATCTCCAGGTCGCGCCGCCGGGCGGTGCCCGGCCGCGCGAAGGAGAGGAAGTCCTGGAGCACCCGCTCGAGGTGGTCGGCCTCGCCGCGGATCTCGGAGAGGAAATCGGCGATCGAGCCCTCGTCCCGCTCGATCAGGGTCAGATAGCCGCGCAGAGTGGCGAGGCCGTTGCGCAGCTCGTGGGCGACGCCCCCCGCCATCTCGCCGAGCTGGGCGAGGCTCGCGGCCAGACGGCTCTCCTCGGCCCGCCGCCGCGCCGCGGTGAGGTCGGTGAAGAGGACCAGCAGGCCGCGCACCTCGCCGTCGTCACGGCGCAACGGGTGGACGGTGAGCCCCACGGTCAGGGTCTCCCCCGATGCCGGATCGGGATGTACGGCACATTCCTGGCGCTGGGGGGCGGTCCCCTCGGCCACCGCCGCCGCCAGGATCTCGCGCAGCTCGGGCTGGCCGGCGAGCACCCGGTCGAGCGGCGCACCCGGCTCGGGGAGGCCGGTGCCGAGGAGCGCCGCGCCCACGGCGTTGAGCGCCAGCACCCGCCCCTCGCGGTCGATCAGCAGCAGGCCGCTCTGCAGGCTCGGCGCGAGGGTCCGCTCAAGGGCGGCGATGTCGTCCTCGGCCGAGCG
>JAICSG010000040.1 GCA_025937035.1 Thermoanaerobaculia bacterium
CCTGGAGGAGGCTCCGGCTCCCGGGCCGTCGGGCCCCTCGCGGCACTGGCAGCTCCTGCTGCTGTCGGCGCGGACCGAGTCGGCGCTGGAGACGGCGACCGACAACCTCGCCCGGCACCTGCGGGAGACGTCGGGCCTCGACCTCGCGGACGCCGCCTACACCCTGCAGATCGGGCGCCGGGCCTTCGAGCACCGGCGGGTCCTCGTCTGCAACAGCGCCGAGGATGCGGCGGCGGCCCTGGAGGAGCGCCATCCGAAGCGGGTTCTCAGCGACTTCCAGGAGCCGCGCGACCGCCCCGTGGCGTTTCTCTTTCCGGGAGGCGGCGCCCAGTACGCGGACATGGGGCTGGAGCTCTACCGGGTCGAGCCGGTCTTCCGCCAGGAGATGGACCGCTGCCTCGAGCTCTTCGCGGGCCTGGGGCTCGATCTCGTGCCCCATCTCTACCCCTCGCTGCGCGGCGAGGCCGCCGCGTCCCTGAGCCGCACGTCCACGGCCCTGCCGGCCCTGTTCGCCACCGAGGTCGCGCTGGCGAAGCTCTGGATGTCCTGGGGCGTCCGCCCCCAGGCTCTGATCGGGCACAGCCTGGGCGAGTACGCGGCGGCCCACCTGGCGGGGATCCTGTCGCTGGAGGACGCGGTGGCCTTGGTGGCGCTCCGTGGCCGCCTCTTCGAGAAGCTCCCGCAGGGCGTCATGCTGAGCGTTCCGCTCCCCGAGAGCGAGGTGCTGCCCTGGTTGGGCGAGAGGCTCTCGATCGCGGCCATCAACGACCCGGCCCAGTGTGTGGTCTCGGGTCCGGTCGAGGCCATCGACGAGCTCGCGGGCGAGCTCGCGGCCCGCGGGATCGAAGCCCTGCGCCTGCACATCGAGGTGGCCGCTCATTCGCGGCTGGTGGAGCCCATCCTCGAGGAGTTCGGGGCCTTCGTGCGCGGGATCCGCCTCCAGGCCCCCCGCCTGGCGGTCCTCTCCAACGTCACCGGCACCTGGCTGACGCCCGCCGAGGCCACCGATCCCGGGTACTGGATCCGCCAGCTCCGGCAGACGGTGCGCTTCGCCGACGGGGTCGAGAAGCTCCTGGAGGAGCCGAACCGGATCCTCCTGGAGGTCGGGCCGGGGCGCACTCTCACGACCATCGCCCGGCGCCACCCCCGCTGGTCCCCCGACCGGGTGACCCTGGCCTCCCTGCGCCATCCCCAGGACGTCCAGCCGGATCTCGCCTTCCTGCTCGATGCTCTCGGACGCCTCTGGCTCGCCGGGCTCGAGATCGACTGGAAGGGGTTCTCCGGGAACGAGAGGCGCCGCCGCGTCCAGCTGCCGCTCAGCCCGATGGAGCGCCAGCGCTACTGGCTGGAGATGCCGGCGGAGGGATTCGGGGGCGGCCAGGGCCGGCCCGCTGGCGAGCGGTCCCCGAAGAGAGAGCCGGCGGACTGGTTCTTCCTGCCGGCCTGGAGACAGTCCATGCCGCCCCTGGCTCCCGCCTCCCCGCAGGCCGGGAGCGGCCGCTGGCTCGTCTTCGCCGACGGCTGCGGCCTGGACGAGAGGCTGGGCGGGCGGTTGCGGCAGCAGGGAGCCGACGTGGTGATCGCCGTTCCCGGTCCGCGATTCGAGAAGACCGAAGAGGGGAGCTATACCCTCCCTCCCGGCCAGCGGCAGGGCTTCGACGCGCTGATCGCGAGCCTGCGGGCCGAGGACCGGATGCCCGACCGCATCGTCCACCTGTGGAGCTGCGGCCCCCGCGGCGACGAGAGCGCTGTCGAGTACACCCTGGCGCGCGGCTTCTCCTCCCTCGTCTCCCTGGCCCAGGCCTGGGGAGAGGCCGGCGTCCGGCGCGACCTGCGCCTCACGGTCGTCGCGAGCTCCCTCTGGCGGGTGGCTGGAGACGACCTGCCGGCGCCCGAGAAGGCCACCGTCCTGGGCCCCGCCCGGGTCATCCCCCGGGAGTATCCGCAGATCTCCTGCCGGGCTCTGGACGTCGTCCTGCCCGAAGGGGATTCCCTCCGCGACCGCCTGGCGGACCAGCTCCTCGCCGAGCTCCTCTCGGACCGCGCCGAGAGCGCGGTGGCGTACCGCGGTGATCAGCGCTGGGTGCTGGATCTGGAGCCCCTGCACCTGGAGCGGCGCGAAGATCCGGGGCCGCGGTTGCGCCCCGGCGGCGTCTACCTGCTCACCGGCGGCCTCGGGGGCATCGGATTGACGATCGCGGAGCACCTCGCGCGGAGCGTGCGCGCGAAGCTCGTCCTGATGGGGCGTTCGGGGCTGCCGGAGCGCACCCACTGGGCTTCCCTGGCGGCGCGCGGAGACGAGGCCACGGCGCACAGGATCCGGAAGGTCCTCGCCCTCGAGGCGGCGGGCTCCGAGGTGCTGGTGATCCAGGCCGACGTCACCGATCCCGCCCAGGTGGCGCGGGCGGTGGCGCAGACGATCGATCGCTTCGGCACCCTCAACGGGGTGCTCCACGGCGCGGGGGTCCCGGCCGGGGGCCTCATCCAGCTCAAGACTCCCGAGGCGGCCGAGGCCGTCATGGCGCCCAAGATCCGGGGCACGCGCGCCCTGGCCGCGGCGGTCGCCGGGCTCCCTCTGGACTTCTTCGTGCTGCATTCCTCCACGCTCGGTCTGACCGGGGATGTGGGGCAGGTGGACTATTGCGCGGCGAACGCCTTCCTCGACGCCTTCGCCCATGCGCACGGCCTGCTCACGGGCCAGCCCACCATCTCCATCGACTGGTCGGTGTGGAGCGATGTGGGGATGGCCTTCGACGTGGCCCGCGGCGCGGCGGCGCCGCCGGGACCGGCCGCCGGAGGAGAGGCGTCCGGGCCGCCGGCCCACCCTCTGCTGGGCCGCCGTCTCGAGGCGCCGGACGGCGAGATCCGCTATCAGGCGGAGCTCGGTCCGGCAACCCAGTGGCTGCTCGCCGAGCACCGCATCCTGGGCGAGCCGGTCCTGCCGGGCGTGGCCTACCTGGAGATGGCCCGGGCCGCCTTCTCTCTGCACACCGGGAGCTCCGCGGTCTGCCTGCGCGACGTGGTGTTCGTCCAGCCTCTGCACGTCGCCGAAGGGCAGACGAAGGAGGTCCGGACGGCGCTGCGGCGCGACGGTGACGGCTTCTCGTTCACGATCAGCTCGCGGCCCCGTGGCGCCGCCTGGCTGGAGCACGCCAGCGGACGCCTGGCTCCTCTGGAGGAGCCGGCCGGCCGCCAGACCCTGCCCTCCGAGCCGCCCGCAGGGGCGGCGACGGATTCCGCCGGGCAGGCGGACGCCGCGGGGCCGGTGACCTGGGGGCCGCAGTGGCACGAGATCCACAAGCGGCCGTCCGGCCCCGGGCTCGCCCTCCTCGCGCTCCCGGCCGGCCGGAAGGCGGAGGCACGGACGTTCGGCCTCTATCCACCGCTGCTCGACCTGGCGACCGCCTGCGGCGTCGTCGAGCTGACCGATGGGCCGTATCTCCCCCTGGCCTACGAGGCCGTCCGCATCTGGCGGGATCTGGGCGACGAGGTCTGGGTGCGGTTCGAGCGCCGGGACGGAGCCCGCGGGAGCACCGTGAGCTTCGACGTGACCCTCGCGGATGCCGAGGGGCGGGAGGTGATGCGCGTCGAGCGGTTCACGCTGAAGCGCATCGACGAGAGCCTGCTCGCCGGGGCGCGGCCCGGCCCCGGGGAGAGCCCGGCGTCCTCGCCGCAGGGCTCCGCTCTGCTCGCGGAAGGGATCACGGAAGCGATGGGGGGAGATCTCTTCGGCCGCGTCCTCGCCCAGGTCAACTTCCCGCAGATCGCCGTCTCGGCGCGGGACCTCCCGGCGGAATTCGCCCGCCTGCGCAGCGATGCGCCGCGCCAGGAGGCGTCCGCCGCCGGCTCGCCATCCGCGCCGGCTCCGGCGCCCGCGAAATACCGCCGGCCGCGCCTGCCGAACCCCTGCGTGGCCCCGCGGACCGAGATCGAGCGGTCGATGGCCGCGCTGTGGGAGCAGACCCTGGGGTTCGAGGGGATCGGGGTCCACGACGACTTCTTCGCGCTCGGCGGCCACTCCGTGATGGCCATTCAGCTGCTCGCCAGCGTGCGCGAGACCTTCGCCGTCGAGATCCCGCTGGATGCGCTGTTCGAGGCGCCGACCATCGCCGATCTGGCCGAGGCCGTGCTGCGGATCCTGAGTGAAGGAACAGATGAAACGGAGCTCCGAGAAGCCCTCGCCGAGCTCGCGATCGCCGGTGGAGAGCAGCTTCTCCTGGAAGGGAATGGCTCCGATGTCTGAGCTGCAGAACCGAATGAAAGATCTGACCCCGGACCAGCTCCGGGCTCTGGCCCAGCGCCTCAAGGGCCGCAAGGGGGCGCCCCCGCGGGAAGAGCCCTCCCTGCCCGTGCTCGTACACGCGCCGGAAGAGCGCTTCGAGCCCTTCCCGCTGACCGACGTGCAGCAGGCCTACTGGGTGGGCCGGCGGGGCATCTTCGAGCTGGGGAACGTCTCGACGCACGGCTACAGCGAATGGCCGATGGTGGATCTCGACCTGGACCGGATCACCCGCGCTCTGCGGCGCCTGATCGGCCGCCACGAGATGCTGCGCGCGGTCATCCTGCCGGACGGCCAGAATCAGCGGATCCTGCCGGAGGTGCCCCCCTACGAGGTCGCGGTGCTCGACCTGCGGGGGCTGCCGGAGCCCGAGGTCCGGGCGAAGCTGGCCGCGGTGCGCGAGGAGCTCTCGCACCAGGTCCTCCCCGAGGACCGCTGGCCGCTGTTCGACATCCGCGCCACTCTCCTCGACGAGGGCCGGGCGGTCGTCCACGTGAGCTTCGACACCCTGATCGGAGATCTCTGGAGCCTCCTGCGCATGATCGACGAGCTGCGGCAGCTCTATCTCGATCCGGAACGCGAGATGCCTCCCATCGACGTGTCCTTCCGCGATTACATCGTGGCGCAGAAGGCTTTCGAGAAGACCGAGGCGTACCGCCGCTCGGAGCGGTACTGGCAGGAGCGGCTGCGGGACATCCCGCCGGGGCCCGAGCTGCCGGTGGACGAAAACCCGGCCGCCCTGACGCACGCCCACTTCGCGCGCCGGTTCGCCCAGCTCGACGCCCCCCGCTGGCGCCGCCTGCGGGGGCTCGCCGCCGGCTACGGCCTGACGCCCTCGGGGCTGCTGCTCACCGCCTATGCCACCGTCCTGTCGCTGTGGAGCAAGTCGCCGCGCTTCAGCCTGAACATCACCAATTTCAACCGCCTCCCCATCCACCCGCACGTCCAGCGGGTGATCGGAGACTTCATCTCCCTGACCTTCCTGTCGGTCGACTTCTCGCAGCCGATGTCGTTCGAGCAGCGGGCCCAGGAGATCCAGAAGCAGCTCTGGAAGAACCTGGAGCACGGCCATATCAGCGGCATCAAGCTGATGCGGGAGTTGGCGCGGCTGGAGGGCCGGGCACCGCGCGCCATGATGCCGGTGGTCTTCACCAGCATGCTCATCGACCAGCAGCAGGACGCCGCCGAGAATGATGGGGCGGGGCAGGAGCAGGCCCGGGCCGCCGGCGCGGCGGCCGAGGACGACCGGCCGGGCGGCGCCGCGTACGGCATCACCCAGACTCCCCAGGTCTGGCTCGACCACCAGGTGATGGAGGACAACGGCCGTCTCGTCTTCAACTGGGACGCCGTCGCCGGGCTCTTCCCGCCGGGGCTCTTCGACGAGATGTTCGATGCGTACCTCCGCCTGCTCGACCGCCTGCTCGATGAGGAGGGGTGGACGCGCGGGGGCCGCCGCTGGCTGATCGAGCACCAGCTCCGGGAGCGCGCCTGGACCAACGAGACCGCGGCTCCGGTGCCCCAGGCGCTGGCCCAGCAGCTTTTCGAGGAGCAGGCCCGGATGCGGCCGGACGCGCCGGCCGTGATCTCCGCCGGGCGCTCGCTGACCTACGGCGAGCTCGACCGGCTGTCGAACCAGCTCGCCCACCGCCTGCGCCGGATGGGCGCGCGGCCTGACCGGCTCGTGGCCGTGGTGATGGAGAAGGGGTGGCAGCAGGTGGTCGCCGTGCTGGGCATCCTCAAGGCCGGCGGTGCCTACCTGCCGGTCCCCGCCGACCTGCCGCGCGACCGCTGGTGGTATCTGCTGTCGCACGGCGAGGTGTCCGTCGCGATCACTCAAGCCCATCTCGCCGCGGAGCTGGAGTGGCCCGCCGGAGTGCGGCGCGTCCTCGTCGAGGACGCGGCGGACGCCCCGGGAGACCCCCTCGAAGCCGTGCAGGGGCCCGAAAACCTGGCCTACGTTCTCTTCACCTCCGGCTCGACCGGCCTGCCCAAGGGCGCCATGATCGAGCACCGGAACGTGGTCAACCGGATGGTCGACGTGCGCGGCCGCTTCGGAATCGGGCCGGAGGACCGCGCCTTTGGCATCACCGCGCTGCACCACGACCTCTCGGTGTTCGATCTGTTCGGGGTCCTCGGCTCCGGCGGCGCCCTGGTTCTTCCGGAGCCGTCCGGGGTGCGCGACCCCTCGCACTGGATCGACTGCATGGCCCGCGAGGGGGTGACCCTCTGGAACTCGGTCCCGGCCCTGCTGGAGATGCTGGCGGAGGAGCTGGAGCACCGCCGCGAGACCTCCCGTCCCTCCCAGCTCTCGCTGCGGGCCACGTTCCTGGCGGGGGACTGGATCCCGGTCAGCCTGCCGGACCGGATGCGCGGCCTGGTCGACGGGCTCCAGTTCTTCGCCCTCGGGGGGCCGACCGAGACCACGGTGTGGGACATCTGCTACCCGGTGGGCGCGGTCGATCCGTCCTGGCGGAGCATCCCCTACGGCCGGCCGATGACCAACACCCGCTACCACGTGCTCAGCGAGGCGCTGGAGCCGTGCCCCACCTGGGTCCCCGGTGAGCTCTGCATCGCCGGCGAGGGGGTGGCCCGCGGCTACTGGCGCGATGCGGACAAGACGTCCGCGGCATTCATCCCCGATCCCGGAACCGGGGAGCGGCTCTACCGCTCCGGCGACCTGGGGCGCTATCTCCCGGACGGCACGATCGAGTTCATGGGGCGCAAGGACTTCCAGGTCAAGATCCAGGGGCATCGCATCGAGCTCGGGGAGATCGAGTCCGTGCTGGCGCAGCACCCGGCCGTGCGCCTGCCGGTGGTGACCGTGGTGGGGGCGGAGCGCAGCCGCCGGCGCCTGGTCGCCTACGTGGTGCCGGCGTCCGGGATCTCCGTCGCCGCCGGCGCCGTCGCGTCCCGGGCCGCCCTCGAAGCCGCGGAGCGGGAGCTCGACACCTGGGCCGCTCCACCGGTGCCGGCCCTGCCGCCGCGGGGCGAGAAGATCAAGGACGAGCTGGCCAAGGTCGAATTCAAGCTCAGCGAGCCGGGGGTGCGCCGCGGCGGCCTGGAGAACGGGGCTCTCGCGCTCGGCCGGCCCGCCTTCGACGAGCGGCTGCTCGAAGCGTACCGTTCGCGTTCGACCTGGCGGGACTTCTCGCCGGAGCCGGTGCCGCTCGCGGCGCTCGGCCGCCTGCTGGAGTCGCTGTTGCGGGTCCGGCCGGAGGGGGAGCCGCTGCGGATCGCCCGCTACGACTCGCCGGGAGGGCTGTATCCTGTCCAGGTTTACCTCCACGTCCAGGCCGGCCGGGTCGAGGGAGCAGAGGGGGGGCTCTACTACTACCACCCCGGTGAGCACACCCTGGTGCTACGGGCCGCCGGCGTGGAGCTCGGAGCGCACGCCCACCTCCCGGTCAACCAGGCGGTGGCGGAGAGGGCCGCCTTTACGCTCCTGATGGTCGGCCGGCTCGGCGCCGTGGCCCCGGCCCATGGCGGACGCGCTCTCGATCTGGCTCTGATCGAGGCGGGCAGCATGGGGCAGCTCCTCATGGGGAGCGCTCCGGCCACCGGCCTCGGCCTCTGCCCGCTGAGCACGTTCGACTTCGGCCGCATCGCTCCGCACCTGGGGCTGGAGGACGGGGACGAGCTGCTCCACAGCTTCCTCGGCGGGCTCCGGGCCCGGCCGGCGGCCGCCGCGGCGGGCGGCGACTCTGCCGCGCCGGGCAGCCAGGCTCCGGCGGGCGCCGAGACCTTGTCCGAAGGAGCCTTCCTGCCGCCCGCGCGCCGGGACTGGCGGGTCGAGCTCGACGCCAGCGGGCGCGAGGCGCTACGCGCCAGCGAGCCCGGCCTGCGGCGGATCTCCGCGGGGGACTCCTGCATCGCCCTGGCACCTCCGGTCTCCGGGGAAGCGCGGCGTGACGCCAGCCGGCGGGAGCTCGCCGGCCGTCCCGTTCCGTTCGGCTCTCTCGGACGCCTCCTGAGCGTCCTGCTCGGCATCAAGACGCCGGAATGGCCGCTGGCCAAGTATCGCTACCCTTCAGGGGGAGCGCTCTATCCGGTCCAGGTCTACCTGGCTGCCGGTCCGGACGCGGTCGAGGGACTCGCGGAAGGGGCGTACTACTACCATCCCCGCAGGCACTGTCTCATTCCGGTGAGACCCGGCCCGATCGGCGGGGCGACGGGCCTCTCCCTCTTTCTGGTGGGCCAGCTCGACGCCGTGCAGCCGATCTATGGCGAGTGGGCTCTCGACTTCTGCTTCCTGGAAGCCGGGTACATGAGCCACCTCCTGGCCGGGAACGGTCCGCGCCACGGCATCGGCCTGACCCCCGCGGAGGGGCTCGATCCGGAGCTGCTGGCGCCCCTTCTCGACCTGGGGCCGGGACACGTCGTACTGCACGCGCTGGCGGGCGGAGCCGTGGCGCAGGAGGACGAGGTGGACGGCGCGGAGGCTCCGGGGAGCGGTGAGGAGGAACGGACGGTGTCCGCGGCCGATTTCGAGGACGAGCTCAAGGCGTGCTTGCGCCGGAAGCTGCCCAACCACATGGTCCCGGCCACCTTCGTATTCCTCGAGGCGATGCCGCTGACGGCGAACGGGAAGATCAACCGCAAGGCGCTCCCGACGCCGGACTCCGAGCGGCGGGACGACGTGGCACCGCCCAGCAGCGACCTCGAGCGGAAGATCGCCGGGATGCTCGCAGAGGTGCTGCGGATCGAGAACGTGGGCCGCGATCAGAATTTCTTCGAGCTCGGCGGCAACTCGATTCAGATGGTGCAGTTCTACCGCAAGCTCCAGCCGGTGGTCAATGTGAAGCTGACGGTCGTCGATGTGTTCAACCATCCCACGGTGG
This sequence comes from Thermoanaerobaculia bacterium, assembly GCA_025937035.1. Taxonomy (GTDB): domain Bacteria; phylum Acidobacteriota; class Thermoanaerobaculia; order Multivoradales; family UBA5704; genus DATARR01. The sequence continues at coordinate 9,118 of JAICSG010000040.1, forward strand.
CGTCTCTCGCCGAGCTCCTGGCTCGCGGTGGACAGGACGAGGAACAGATCCTGGCCGAGGCGGAGAGCCGTGCCGCCGGCAAGCGGGAGGGGCGCGGGCGTCTGAGCCGGCAGCTCGAAAAGAAGAAGCAGCGGCGCGGAATGGATGAGGTGTCATGAAGGAGAGCATCGACTCCGACAACGGTGGAGGGCTCCGGATCGCGGTCGTCGGCATGGCGGGCCGCTTTCCCGGAGCTAGCGATCTGGACGAGCTCTGGCGGAATCTGCGGGACGGGAAGGAAGCGGTCCGCCAGCTCAGCGACGAGGAGCTCCTGGCGGCCGGGGTTGACCCCGCGCGCCTGCAGGATCCCGCGTTCGTCAAGGCCGGAGCGATCCTCGACGGGATCGAGAGCTTCGACGCTCATTTCTTCGGGTTCAGCCCGCGCGAGGCCGAGATCCTGGACCCCCAGCACCGGCTCTTCCTGGAGTGCGTCTGGGAGGCGCTGGAGACCGCCGGCTGCGATCCGGAGAAGTTCCGCGGGCCGATCGGCCTGTTCGGCGGCGCGAGCCTCAGCGGCTATCTGGTCAACGCCTACGCGGCCAGCCGCCATGCCTCGCCGTTCCAGATCCTCCTGGCCAACGACAAGGACTACCTGACCACCCGGGTCTCCTACAAGCTGAACCTGCAGGGACCGAGCCTCACGGTGCAGACCGCCTGCTCGACCTCGCTCGTGGCGGTCCACCTGGCCTGCCAGAGCCTGCTGAGCGGCGACTGCGACCTGGCGATCGCCGGCGGGGTCGCGGTGAAGATTCCGCAGGGGCAGGGGTACTTCCATTTCCCGGGCGAGCCTTTCTCGCCCGACGGGCACACCCGCGCCTTTTCCTCCCGGGGACAGGGGACCGTGTTCGGCGGCGGCGTGGGCGCGGTGGTGCTCAAGCGCCTGGACGACGCGCTCGAGGACGGCGACTGCATCCGCGCCGTGATCCGGGGGACGGCCGTGAACAACGACGGCCTGCTTCGGGTCGGCTACACCGCCCCCCGCGCCGAAGGGCAGGCCAAGGTCATCCTGGACGCCCTCGACACGGCGGAGGTCGAGCCCGAGGAGATCACCTACATCGAGGCGCACGGCACCGGGACCGCTCTCGGCGATCCCATCGAGATCTCGGCCCTGAGCCGCGTGTTCAAGGCCCGGACCTCGCGCAAGGGGTTCTGCGCCATCGGCTCGGTGAAGACCAACGTGGGGCACCTGGAGACCGCCGCGGGGGTCGTCGGCCTGATCAAGACGATCCTCGCCCTCGAGCACGGCCAGATCCCGCCCAGCCTCCACTTCGACGAGCCCAATCCGGAGATCGACTTCGAGAGCAGCCCGTTCTTCGTCAACACCGCCCTGCGGGACTGGCCGGTGAACGGCACCCCCCGGTGCGCGGGAGTGAGCTCTTTCGGGATCGGCGGGACGAACGCCCATGTCGTCCTCGAAGAGGCCCCCGGGCGCGAGCCCGCTTCCCCCTCGCGGCCGGCCCATCTCCTGCTCGTCTCGGCGAAGACCCGGTCCGCCCTGGACGCCGCCACGGTGCGCCTGGCGCAGCATCTCGAAGCGCACCCCGAGCTCGGCCTCGCCGATGTCGTCTATACCCTCCAGGTCGGGCGGCGCGCCTTCGGCCACCGTCGTGCCGTGGTCTGCCGTGACCGGGAGGACGCGGTCGCGGCCCTCCGGGATCTCCGGCCGGAGCGGGTGCTCAGCGCTCATCCGGAAGCGGGGCCGCGGACCGTGGCATTTCTGTTCCCCGGGGGCGGAGCCCAGTACGTGGGCATGGGGCGCGAGCTCTATGACAGAGAGACCGTGTTCCGCCGCGAGGTGGATCGCTGCGCCGAGCTCCTGCGCGCGCCGCTGGGCCTCGATCTGCGAGCGCTGCTCTATCCGCCCGCTGATCAAGCGGGGGCCGCGTCGCTGCGCCTCGCCGATATCGAGATCATGCTGCCCGCCCTGTTCACGGTGGAGCACGCGCTGGCCCGGCTCTGCATGTCCTGGGGAATCCAGCCGGACGCGATGCTCGGACACAGCCTCGGCGAATATGTGGCCGCCTGCCTGGCGGAGACCTTCGATCTTCCGGGAGCGCTGGCCGTGGTGACGGCCCGTGGGCGGATGATGGCGAGCGTCCCGCGCGGCGCCATGCTCTCGGTATCGCTCGGCGAAGAGGCCGCTCCCCCGCTGCTCGATGAGGATGTCTCGCTGGCGTCAGTCAATGGGCCCGCCAACTTCACCCTCGCTGGGACGCTGGACGGGATCGAGCGCGTCCGGCGCCGTCTCGCGACGGATGGGGTCGAGGTCCGCACGCTGACCATCTCCCACGCCTCCCATTCGGCGATGATGGATCCAATCCTCGATCGTTTCGCCACCGAGGTGGCCCGGGTGAAGCTGAGCGCTCCGCGCATTCCGTTTCTGTCTAATATCACGGGTACATGGATCCGCGCTTCGGAGGCGACAGATCCCTACTACTGGGCGCGCCACCTACGGCAGACGGTCCGCTTCTCCGCGGGAGTCGACGAGTTGCTCCGGGAGCCCAAGCGGATGCTGCTGGAGGTGGGACCCGGAAACACGCTGAGCACTCTGGCACGGCGGCAGCAAGGCTGGAAGGGAGGCCGGATCGCCCTGCCGACGCTGCGCCATCCGCGCGAGGAGAGGTCCGACGTCGCCTTTCTCCTGGAGACTCTGGGCCGGCTCTGGCTGGGCGGGGGCGAGATCGATTGGCAGGGGCTTCACGCCGGCGAGGATCGCCGGCGGGTCGTGCTCCCCACCTATCCGTTCGAGCGCCAGCGCTACTGGCTCGAAGCGCCCGTCGGGCGCTTCGGGAGCCCGCCGCCTTCCGCGCAAGCCGCCGCCGGGGAGCCGGCGACGGCCGAGGAGCCGGCGGCGCTCCATGCCCGGCCGGAGCTGTCCGATGACTACGTCGCGCCGCGGGAGGGGGTCGAGCAGGGGGTCGCCGCTCTCTGGCAGGATCTCCTCGGGCTCGACCGGATCGGCCGCCACGACAACTTCTTCGAGCTCGGCGGGGACTCCCTCCTGGGCACGCGGATGATGTCGGGCGTCCTCAGGCTCTGGGAGGTGGAGCTCTCCCCGGGGCTCATCTTCGAGGCGCCGACCGTCGCCGGGCTCGCGACCCGGATCGAGGCGGCCCTGGCCGCGGGAACGGCCGCGGCTCCCCGCATCGTTCCGGTGGAGCGTGCCGGCACCGCCGGGCTCCCTCTGTCCTTCGCCCAGCAGAGGCTGTGGGTCTTCGGCCAATTCGAGCCGGAGAGCGCCGACTTCAACATCGCCATGGCGTTGCGCCTGGTGGGCCGCCTCGACGAGGGAGCCCTCCGGAGCGCCCTGACGGAGATCTCCCGCCGCCACGAGGTGCTTCGCACCCGTTTCGACACGGTGGACGGCGGAGGGGTGCAGGTGATCGAGCCGGTGGCGGACTGGCAGCTGCCGGTGATCGACCTGAGCGGTCTGCCCGACCCTGGCGAAGCGCTCGTGCGGCGGATCGCCTCCGAGGAGGCGCGCCTGCCGTTCCGCCTCTCCCGGCAGCCCCTCCTCCGCACGACCCTGCTGCGCCTGGGGGACGGCAGCCACTGCCTGCTCTGCACGGCCCATCACATCGTGTGGGATCTCTGGTCGGCCCACATCTTCATCGGCGAGCTCGGGAGCCTCTACGCCGCCTTCACCGCCGGCCGGCCGTCGCCGCTCCCCGAGCTCCCCATCCAGTACGCCGATTTCGCGGCCTGGCAGCGGAGCTGGATGCGCGGCGAGGTCCTGGAGCGCGGGCTCGCCTACTGGAAGGAGCATCTGCGGGGCATGCCGCGCGGCGGCCTGCGGATCCCGCTGGACCGCCCGCGGCCCGAGGTCCCCTCGTTCCGGGGAGATGCCTGGTCCTTCCTGATTCCCGACGGCGTGGCCGCCGGGCTCCGGGCCCTGGGCCGCCAGGAGGAGGCGACGCTCTTCATGGTCCTGTTCGCCGCCTTCAAGACGCTGCTCTACCGCACCACCGGAGACACCGACCTGGTCGTGGGGACGCACCTGGCGAACCGCAACCGGGCCGAGACCGAGGGGCTCATCGGGTTCTTCATCAATCCGCTGCCCGTGCGCAGCAACCTGTCGGGCAGCCCGACCTTCCGCGAGCTCCTGCGGCGGGGGGGGGGGGTGGGGCGGCGCCCCCACCCGCCCCCCCAACGGCGGGGAGAGCCCCGGGGGGCCCCGCGCCCCCCCGGCGGCCCCCAGCGGCCCACCCCC
>JAICSG010001175.1 GCA_025937035.1 Thermoanaerobaculia bacterium
GAGGAGATCGCCCGGGCGAGCGAGGCGCTGGAACGCCTGTTCCAGCCGGACAAGCTGAACGTGGGCGCCCTGGGCAACATCGTGCCGCAGCTTCACGTCCACGTCGTCGCCCGCGCCGCGGGAGATCCCGCCTGGCCCGGCCCTGTCTGGGGCTCCGGCGCGGCCGCGCCCGATGCGGAACGCGAGCTCGCGGAGATCCGGGAGAGGCGGGCGGCGGCGCTCGCGCGGACCGGCTGAGTCACTGGTACCCCGCTTGCAACCTCAGAGGGTTGCAGGACCTGCCGCCCGCGGCAGGAGGAGGTTTTTTCCGATGCGGCTCCCGACCCTCTATCTCTCTCTGGTCTTGATCTCGTCCCTGGCCCTCGCGGCGAGCGCGCCGCCCAAGGCTTCCAAGGCTCCGGCCAAGCGCCCAGCCGAGGCCAAGAACCCTTACGTCCAGCGCTTCAAGGAGCTGGACCGCAACGGGGACGGCTACGTCACCCTCAACGAGTGGCCGCTCGACGAGGCCAGCTTCCGCATCGTCGACCGCGACCACGACGGCCGCCTGAGCCCGGGGGAGCTCCTGCAGCCGAGCATCCTGCGCGACCAGCCGGAGCCGTACCAGCTCCCACGGCTGGAATTCCACCACGCTCCCCACCGGGACCAGACCGCGCAGGGCGCCGGGATCGTGCCCCCCGAGAGGGTCTGGAATCCCCGGGCCACCCCCCGGGACCAGGTCCGTTTCGAGCTCCTCGACCGCGACCACAACGGCAGCTTGAGCCGCGGCGAGTGGACCGGTCCGAGCATCACTTTCGACCGCCTCGACGTCAACCGGGACGGCGTCATCACCCCGAGCGAGTGGCCGAGGTAGCCGCCCCCTCCGGGTAGAATGGGGGCATGCCCGAAGACCTCACCGGCCGTGTGGCCCTCGTCACCGGAGCGTCCCGCGGCTTCGGCCTCGCCACCGCCAGGCGTCTGGCGGAGCGCGGCGCCTCGGTGGCCGTCCACGTCCGGGACGCCGAACGCGCCGAAGCCGCCGCCCGGCAGGTGGGAGAACGCGGCTTCCCGGTAGCCGGCGATCTCGAGAATCCCGCCGATCTCCGGGCGATCGTCGACCGTGCCCTCGACCGCTTCGGCCGGCTCGACATCCTGGTCAACAACGCGGCCGTGGCCCTCTCCACCCGCTTCGAGCAGATCCCCGAGGAAGAGTGGCGCCGCACGTTCGACGTCAACGTCACGGCGGTCTTCCTGCTCATCCGGGCCGTGCTGCCGGCCATGCGCGAGCAGGGGTACGGGCGGATCGTCAACGTCTCCTCGACCGCCGGCAAGACCGTGAGCACCCTGGGCGGCGCCCACTACACGGCCTCCAAAGCCGCCCTCCAGGGATTGACCCGCGCCGCGGCCAAGGAGCTGGGGCCCTACGGAATCACCGTCAACGCCATCTGTCCCGGGCTCTTCGACACCGAGCTCACCCGCGAAAACGCCACCCCCGATCAGCTCGCGGCCATCGCCCGGACCTTCCCCGTCCGCCGCTTGGGCGAGGCGGTGGAGGTGGCCGATCTGATCTGTTTTCTCGCCTCCGAGGCGGCCGGGTATATTACCGGGGCTTCGGTGGATATCAATGGTGGGGATTTGATGTTGTAGCCCCGACCCGGAGGTGATCCCATGCGCCCGACCGCGTTCCTGTTGCTGCTCGTCCTGCTCTTCGCCA
>JAICSG010000176.1 GCA_025937035.1 Thermoanaerobaculia bacterium
ACTCAAGCAGACAAGATGGCTCTGGATGAGCGATCTAAACCTTTATGAAGATCCGCCGCCGGTACAGGATCGCCATCAACCCCCACCACAGAGCCAGAAACGCCAGCGCCCAGGCGAGCGAGGTGACGTAGTCCGGCAGCCAAGCGGCGAAGAGGTGACGGTAGAGCCATTGTTGCAGGGTTACCGTCCCGCCCCCCTCCGCCGTATGGATCAGATAGAGGATCTTGGCGCCGTGGCCTCTCGCCGTGGGGGTTCCTCGACCACGGTCGCCGGTCTCCCTCCGGTTACCGGGCCGCCGGCGATCCCGCCTCCGCGTAGCGGCGGAAGAAGGAGTCCGGCTTCCAGGCGGGCCGTTTCGGATTATCGGCGACCTCGAGGAGGAGCCGGCGCGTGATCTCCTCGTAGAGGGCGGCGGCGCCGAGGTCGACGTGCTGCTTCAGATCGTCCGAAGGCGCGTGGTAGTGCTTGGTGAGCCAATCCTTGAAGATCGCCCGCTCGGGTGTGTCGAGCTCGGCGCTGACGCTCATGATCAGCGACGGGACGCCGTGGAGGATGAAGTTGTATTGATCGCTGCGGATGAAAATGTTGCGCAGCGGCTCGGGGTCGGGGATCGGCTTGACGCCCACGGAGCGCGCGATGGCGGAGGCCCGGTCGCCGAGATCGGACTCCGCGAGCCCTTCGATCTGGAGGACCTTGAGCGGGACGATCGGCAGGAACATGTCGACGTTGATGTCCGCCACGATCGATTTAAGATCGACCGTCGGGTGCGCGGTAAAATATTTCGATCCCAAGAGCCCCTTCTCTTCCGCGGTGACGAAGAGGAAGAGGATCGAGCGGCGCGGTTGCTCCGGATGAGGGCCCTTTCGGCTCGCCGCCAGGTTGGCCGCGATGTCCAGCAGCAGGGCGCTCCCGGAGCCGTCGTCCATGGCGCCGTTGTAGATGCGGTCGCCGTCGATGGGCGCGCCGATGCCGATGTGATCGACGTGCGCGGAGAGGACGACCATCTCCTTCTTGAGGGTTGGGTCCGAGCCCGGGAGCCGGGCGGCGATGTTGGCCGATTCGAGCTCGACGTGCTTGATGGTGGCGTGCGCCCGGAGCGACACGGGGAGGGGGAACCGCGGCAGGGGCTTGCGGTCCTTGCCGAGCGCGGCGATCTCCGCGAAGGTGTGGCCGGAGCCGGCGAAGAGCTTCTCGGCCTGCGCGGGGTTGAACGTCAGGAACGTCTCGAGCCCCGCGGTCTCGTTGAATTCGGGATCGGCCAGGCTCATGGAGGGATGGGTGCGGTTGGCCGACGTCCGGGCCCAGGGGATGTCCATGGAGGCGGGGTTCGGGATGGTGATGATGCCGATGGCCCCGGCGGCGTGGAGGGCCTTCCAGCGCTCGACGAGCGTCTGATGGTGAGAGGCCAGGGGGCCCGGGATCGTCTCGGGGGAGCCGGCGAGGTAGACGGCGATCTTCCCCTTGAGGTCGAGGCCGGCGAGGTCGTCGAAGCCTTTCTCGGGCACCTGCAGCCCGTAGCCCGTGAAGACCAGGGGCGCCGTGATCTCTTCGGGGGCGAGGTTGGCGCGGGTGCCGAAGATGGCGTCCTCGCCGAGGGTGAGGGGCTCTGCCTTGCCGTCGCGCACGAGCGCGACCGAGGAGTGGCTCTCGTCGATCTGGCGCTGGACGAATTTGACGGGCTGGTAGAAGCCGTTGCTGCCGGCCGGCTCCAGGCCGTCCTTGGTGAGCTGGTCGACGATGTAGGCCTCGGCCTTGCGCAGGCCGGGACTCCCCGTCTCGCGCCCTTCCATGTTGTCGTCCGCCAGGACCTGGACGTGCTTCCACCAGGTCTTGCCGTCGAAGTGTCCGGAGGTGGATGGAGCGGCGAGCAGGCTCGTCGCCAGGGCGGAGGTCGCGGCGAACAGCAGCAGGGTCGAGCGCATGAGGAGCCTCCCGTGTCAAAAGTCGGGGGGAAGCATAGCAGGGGGGAGCCTGCGCCTGTAGTAGCATCTCCCCTCCGCTGGAGACGCGATTCGTGCCGCCTAAACACTTCAAAATCTTCTGGGTTCTCCTCGTCCTCCTGCTCGCCGCCTGCCGGGGCAAGGAGCCCGGGAAGAGCTCTTCACTCTCCGCTCCCCACCCGCCGCGCCGGGTCTTCTTCATCACCGTGGACACCCTGCGGGCCGATCACATGAGCCTGTACGGCTACCCGCGCGCCACCACCCCTGACCTCCAGAAGCTGGCCGCCACCGGGGTGACGTTCGACCGCGCCATCACCCAGTGGCCGAAGACGGGGAGCTCGTTCGCGGCCATGTTCACCGGGCTCTATCCGCACACGACGGGGCTCACTCACAAGGCGGCGCTGCGCATCCCGGCCCCCTATCTGACCCTTCCCGAGTTTTTCAAGGAGCAGGGATATCAGACGGTCGGCGTGGTCTCGAACGCCGTGCTGGCGGCCAGCCTGGGGTGGAATACCGGCTTCGACGAATTCAAGGAGACCTGGGGAGGCGGCGAGTTTCCGGACGATCCCAAGCTGTTCCGCCCCCTGGCCGCCGCGCCCAGGGTGAACGCGCTCGCCGTGCCGCTGCTTCAGAAGTACGCCAAGGCGGACCGCCTGTTCGCCTGGATCCACTACTCGGACCCGCACGCCCCGTACATCCTGCCGGAAGGGGAGAAGAACCCGTTCCTGGGCGACGCCGTCTACAACGGCCCGGGCGACCGGGAGATCCCCCGGCGGCTGGTCAACCGGGGGTACGCGCTGGAAGGGCACACCGATCTCAAGTTCTACGTGGCCCAGTACGACGCCAACGTCCTGCTGACCGACCGCTACATCCGGAAGCTGCTCGACGAGATGCGCTCGCTGGGGCTTCTGGAGGACAGCCTGATCGTCTTCGCCGCCGATCACGGCGAGGAGCTGGGGGAGCACAACTCCTGGTTCGAGCACGGGCCGCTCCCCTACAACACCACTGGCCACGTCCCCCTCTTCTTCGTCATGGACGGCCTCGCGGCCGGCCGGCGGATCGACCGCCCCGTGGAGCTGATCGACCTCTATCCCACCCTGCGCGACGCGGTGGCCCCGGACCGCCAGATCGAGGGGCTGGAGGGGCACAGCCTCTGGCCGTTCCTGCGGCGGGAGAAGCCCGATCCCAAGGCCACGGACGTCTTCCGCCAGGCGTTCCTGGAGGCCGGGAACCGGCCCAACCTCTATCACAGCGTCCAGGAGGGGACCTGGAAGCTCGTCTTCAACTCCGGGGGCAAGAATTCCCGGGCGGCCGATTCGCCCACCGGGGGCTTCGAGCTCTACGACCTCTCCAGGGACCCGCTGGAGATGAGCAACCTCGCCGCCAGTAAGACCGAGGAGGTCCGCCGGCTCCGGAAGGATCTGGTGGCCTGGATGCAGAAAGCCCGGTCGGCGGGGGATGAGGACGAGGTGAACGGCGAGACGGAGCGGGCTTTGAAGGCGTTGGGGTATGTGGGGAACTGACTGAGGGCCTACGGCTTCGTCTGCCCGAAATTCGCCGCCAGGATCGCCAGGTCCAGCCCGTCGATCGTACCGTCGTTATTGAAATCGGCCGCCGCGCTGTAGCTGGCCGTGCCGCGCAGGGCTCCGAAGTGGAGGCCGAAGAGGACGAGGTCGGTGCCGTCCACCCGGTTGTCGCCGTTCACGTCTCCCTGCAGCCCGGAGGTGGACCCCTGGATGGTGAATTTGGCGAGCTGCCGGTTGATCGCGTTCGGCGGATTGGCGAGGTCGCGCGAGCTCAATCCCACGGTCACGCTGCCGCTCAAGGGGGTGGGAGACTGGTAGGTGAGGGTGGCGTGGAGCGCCGTCCCCTGTGGCGTGGCGGTCACCTGCTGGCCGTTGACCAGCAGGAAGGTGCTCGCGAGGTCGATGCCGGCGCCGAAGTCCCAGACGTCCACCCGGATCGTGGCGTCCGGCTTGATGTTGGTGGCGCCGTCGACCGGATTGATGATGCCGGGGACGGGCGAGACCATGTCGATCCCCTGGATCACGTTGTAGAAGACCCGCGCCAGGATGTCGTACCCGGCGGCGTTGGGGTGCCCCACGTGGTCGTCCGGGGCGTTGCTGTAGAAGCCGCTGAAGAGGTTCGGCAGGTTGCGGAAGACCTCGTTGGGATCGGCCTCCTTCCGCCCGCGCACCCCCGCGAGGTTGCGGATGCGCCCGTTGAGCTGGTCGGTCAGCAGGTTGTCGGCATCGACCTTGGCGCTCGGCGGACGGGGGATCACCGTGGCGTGGATCACGCTGAGGCCGAGCGCCTCCGCCTTGCCGGCCATGGTGTCCAGGTTGAAGATGGTCGTCTCCATCGAGATCGACTTGTTGATGTCGTTCGTCCCCTCCATCAGGATCAGGACGTCCCCCGGCTTGGCTTGGTCCGTGGTGAAAACACCGTCGATGCGCGTCAGACCGTCGGGGGTCTTCTCCCCGGGGTTACCCTCGTTTTTGACCGTGGCGTTGACGCCGGCCGTCACGAGGAGCGACTGGAGGCGCGGGGGGTATCCCGTCTCGGTCCGCGCCGGGTCGTCCCCGACGCCTTTCGTGATGCTGTCGCCGAAGGCGATGTAGGTCTTCGACGTCGTCTGCGCCGAGGCGAGCATCGGGAGGGCGCCCAGCAGGAGGGCGGCGGAGGCGGCGAGCTGGAATCTCACGGGACGGCTCTCTCCAGGGAGGCCAGAGGGGCCGTGGCCTGCCGCTTGGCGGCCGGCCAGCGCATCCGGACCTGGTTCCCTTCGAAGGCGACCGCCGGCCGTTCCTGGGCCGAGGCGACCGAGGCCTTGGCCTTCACCCGCCCTTGGGCGTCGAGGTCGAGGACCGACCAGGAGCGCGGCGCCGCGGCGTCCAGGTAGAGCAGGCGCGTGGGGCCGAGGAAGACGGGGTAGAGCGAGCCCGAGGCCGCGGCGGGGTGCTCGCCGGTCCAGCCATCCCTTCCGAAACGGGCCATCCGCATCTGATATCCCTGGCCGTCGAACTGGCTCCAGGCGATCAGGGCGCCGCCGTCCGCGGTGGCGGCGAGAGCGGGGGTGATGTCGGGCACGGAGTTCTTGGTGAGGCGCTGCACCGGCTGCCAGGAGTCCCCCTGCCGGCGAGCCCAGACGATCTCGTCGTCCTGGCCGTCGAAGGCGCTCCAGGTGAGCAGCCAGGAGCCGTCGGCGAGCACGGCGCCGGCCAGGGCGAGCTGGCTGCCGGGGCCCGGGAAGGAGACCCGCTCGGGGGTCTGCCAGCGCTTGCCCGTCCAGAGGGAGACGCGCACGGAGAGGGTGCGGTCGCCGTCCCCCTCCAGCCAGGCGATGCCGGCCAGCCGGCCGCCGTCCACCAGGAGCACGGGGCCGCGGCGCTGTTTCCCTTCCTGGCCTGGGGGCTCAGCCATCGGCCGGGAGGCGGTGTCGTTGCCCCGCAGCAGGAAGAGCTTGCGCCCGCCGGTGGCATCCGGCACACTGCCGGCCGCCACCCAGCCGCCGTCGATCGCCGCGAAGGCGGAGACCTCGGCCCGCTCCGGGAGCGCCACGGAGAGCGCGCGGCCCCCCGGCAGCTCGATCCGGACGCTGTTGTCCGCCGACGCCACCGGGAGCAGCGTCAGGGCGTCATTGCCGCGAAATGCCTGCAACGGCTCGTCCTGGCCGAGGGCGGGGACGGCGAAGCAGAGGAGGAGGGTGAAAGCTCCTCCCAGGCGGCGGAGGGTTGGCATGCGCACGTGGAGTATCCTACCGCAGATCTGGAACCCCCCGCCGGAGGGAGAAATTCCGCTTTGCCGTTAAGAAAAGTCTATAAGTCATTGATTGCTATTGGTCTCTGCGCGATCGCCACGGGCTGCACGCGTGTGCCCGAGGTGCCGGTCCATCACGGGCCGATCGTGCTGATCACCATCGACGCCCTGCGGGCGGACGCCGTCGGCGCCTTCGGGGGTCCTCCAAGGATCATGCCCACCCTGAGCGCGCTGACCAAGGAGGCCACCTGGGCCGGCCGCGCGGTGTCGCCTTCGAGCTGGACGGTCCCCTCGATGGCGGCCCTCTTCACCGGCTTCCAGCCCTGGCGGGCGCGGAGCTGGGCGGGCGACCGCTCGGTGCTCGACTCCCGCTTCGTCACCCTGCCGGAGTCGCTGAAGCAGGCGGGCTACCGCACCGCCGCCTTCCGCTCCAACCACTGGCTGGAGGCCACGTTCGGCTACAACCAGGGGTTCGACGAGTTCCGCAGTCTCGGGGAGGGGAAGCGGGCCGAGCGCTATCTCGGGGAGCTGAAGGGGGGGAAGGACTTCGTCTGGATCCACATCCTGGCTCCGCACGCGCCGTACGCCCGCCGCGATCCGCTCCTCGACCGGCTGGACGAGGTCCCCCCCGATCTGCCGCGGAGCGTCCGGCCGCTCGACCTCGAGCCCTACTACGACCCCGCCGTGAAGCTGCCGCCGGAGCAGGAGCGGATCTTCCGGGCCATGTACCAGCTCAACGCCGCCTACGCCGACCAGGTGCTCACCCGCCTGATCGCGTCCCTCAAGCACAGCGGCCAGTGGAGCAAGACCCTCCTCGTGGTCACCGCCGATCATGGGGAGGAATTCAAGGAGAACGGCCAGATCGCCCACGGCGGCAACCTCGGGCGGGTGCTGGTGGACGTGCCGCTGGTGATCAAGCTGCCGGAGGGGTTCCCGCGCAAGCTCGCCATGCCTGCCGTCCGGCCCGCCAACGTGCGGGTGGCTCCGACTCTGATCGAGGCCGCCGGCGGGAAGCCTGAGCCGGGCACGGCGCCCAGCTTCTTCCAGCCGTTCGACAAAGGCGCCCTCTCCGAGCTCTACCTGGGCGACGGCGTCAACCGCTTCTCGCTGGTGCAGGGGGATCTCCAGCTCCTCTGGGAGAGCCGCTTCGGCAACCCGGAGCCGGACTACTACCGGGCCCGCTACGCCGGCATCGGCGGCCAGCCCGTGCCGCCGCTGACCCAGCCCGCGCAGGCGATCTTCGACCGGCTGGAGAAGGAGTTCGAGGGCGTCCTCCCCCTCACCGGCCGCCGCGGCGACACCCCGAAGCTCACCCTCCTGCGCTGGACCCCCAACGGCGTCCAGCCGCTCGCCAATCCCCGCGAGGCCAACCAGATGGCCCGCCAGCTCAAGAACGCCTGGATGGCCGCTAACGGCGAGGAGGTCCCGCCGGGGAAATCGACCGGCCACCAGCCGAAGCTGTCGCCGAAGGAGGAGCAGGAACTGCGGGCTCTGGGATATGTGGCGGGGGGGAATTGACGCCCGGGCATGAATGCCCGGGCTACGTTTCAACCGAAAAGCCGGCTGAAGCCGGCTCTCAAAAAAGCTGACCTTGGAGCCGGGTTCACCCGGCTTTTCGTTCGCTTCGTAGCCCGGTGATTGATCCCCGGGCGGCCACGGCCACCGAAGCCACCAAAAACCCCCCATTCATCCCCGCCACCCCCCAGGCAAACCCCACCGTCGACCCCCGGAGGAAGGTGAGCACCGCCGCCTCGACCGGAATCAACAACGCCAGCACCCCCCACCACCGCACCAGCCCCGTGGACAGCCGGTACAGCAGGAACGCGTTGC
>JAICSG010000218.1 GCA_025937035.1 Thermoanaerobaculia bacterium
GCGCCCAGCCGAAGATGGGGATCTGGAACAGGCCCCGCTTGGCCACCATGCGGATCTGCCCCGGGGAGGTCGCGATCAGCACCGGGATGTCGAACAGGCTCTGATGGTTGGCGAGGAAGACGTAGCTCTTCCCCGGCTCCAGCTCCGGCGCGTAGCGCACCTCCACCCGCACCAGGCTGGCCGCCAGCACGGCGTTGGACCAGACCCGCATGATGGCGAACGACCAGGTCCCCCGCGGCGGGATCCAGGCGACCAGGAGCGTCACCACCGCCAGGAGGGTCGAGCCCACGAGGAGGAAAAGATTGCCGGTAAAGGTGGCGAGGGCGGTCAGCCAGAGCGGGGGTCGGTTCGGGATGGAAGGGTCGGCCAAGGCGGTCTCCGGTCGGAGGTGGTATCATAACGCGCGCGGTTTTCCTGACCGCCACGACCTCACCATATCCGCCCGTTCGTTCCCGAGCGTGTGCTGAAGGAGGAGACCCCTTGAGCCGCTTTCCAGGCGTCGATCTGCTGGAGCTGGACGCGCTCCTCACCGAGGAGGAGCGATTGGTGCGCGACACGGTTCGCGCTTTCGTGGACGATAAAGTGAAGCCGATCATCGAGGAGTGCCACCGCGAGGCGCGCACCCCTCTGGAGCTGGTGCCCGAGATGGGCGCCCTCAATCTGTTCGGCGCCAGCCTCTCCGAGTACGGCCTCCCCGGGCTGGGCGGCGTCGCCTACGGCCTGATCATGCAGGAGCTGGAGCGGGGGGACTCGGGGCTGCGCAGCTTCGTCTCCGTGCAGAGCTCGCTGGTGATGTACCCCATCCACACCTTCGGCTCGCAGGAGCAGAAGGACCGCTGGATCCCCAGGCTCGCCAGCGGCGAGGCGATCGGCTGCTTCGGCCTCACCGAGCCCGACTTCGGCTCCAACCCCGGCGGGATGCGCACCACCGCCCGGCAGACGTCCGACGGCTGGGTGCTCAACGGCTCCAAGCAGTGGATCACCAACGGCACCCTGGCCGACGTGGCCGTGGTCTGGGCCAAGACCGAGGAGGGTGTCCGCGGCTTCCTGGTCGAGAAGGGGACCCCCGGGTTCACCTCCTCGGACCAGCACGGCAAGTTCTCCCTGCGCGCCTCGACCACCTCGGAGCTCGGCTTCCACGACTGCCGCGTCCCGGCCGACGCCATCCTCCCCGGCAGCACCGGGCTCAAGAGCCCCCTGATGTGCCTCAACCAGGCGCGCTACGGCATCGCCTGGGGGGGCATCGGCTCGGCCATGGAGACGTATTACACGGCGCTCGAGTACGCCAAGCAGCGCGTCCAGTTCAACGGCCAGCCGATCGCCTGCCACCAACTCGTGCAGGAGAAGCTGGCCTGGATGGCGACCGAGATCAGCAAGGCCCAGCTCCTCGCCTACCAGCTCGGTAAGCTCAAGGACTCTGGACGCCTCAAGCACTGGCAGATCTCGATGGGCAAGCGCAACAACATCTGGCTGGCCCGCGAGTGCGCCCGCATGGCCCGCGAGATCCTGGGCGCCAACGGCATCGTGGACGACTACCCGGTGATCCGCCACATGCTCAACATCGAGTCGGTCTACACCTACGAGGGGACGCACGACATCCACGGCCTGATCATCGGCGAGGCGATCACCGGCATCCCGGCCTTCAACGCGCCGGAGCGCCCGGCCGCCAAGAAGAAAGAAGCGGAGCAGCCGGTGGCCGCGGGGAGCGCCCGCTGATGCCGGGGGTCATGGATCACCTCCTCGAGCAGGACTTCATCCGCGTCACCGAGCAGGCGGCCATCGCCGCCGCCAAGACCATGGGCTTCGGCCAGCGCAAGTACTCCGACCAGGTGGCGGTCGAGGCGATGCGCCGCGAGATGGACAACATCCAGATGGACGGCCGCGTGGTGATCGGCGAAGGCGAGCGCGACAAGGCCCCCATGCTCTTCGTGGGCGAGGAGCTCGGCGCCCTGCGCGGCAGGGACGGCGCCGTGCAGGTCGACATCGCCGTCGATCCCCTGGAGGGGACCAATCTCTGCGCCACCGGCTCGCCGGACTCGATCGCCGTGCTCGCCGCCGCCGAGCGGGGGGGCCTGCTCTACGCCCCCGACGTCTACATGGAGAAGCTGGTGGTGGGCCCGACGGCCCGCGGCCGCATCCATATCGACGCCCCCGTGGCCGAGAACCTGCGGAACATCGCCGATGCCTTCGGCCGCCGGGTGAGCGACCTCACGGTGGTGGTGCTCGACCGCCCGCGGCACGCGCAGCTCGTCGCCGACATCCGCGAGGCCGGCGCGCGCATCCGCCTGATCCCGGACGGCGACCTGTCGGCCGGCATCTCCGCGGCCGTCCGCGGCACCGGGGTCCATGCAGTGATGGGGATCGGCGGCGCCCCCGAGGGGGTGATCACCGCCGCGGCCATGCGCTGCCTGGGCGGCGAGATCCAGGCGCGGCTCAAGCCTCACGACGCGGACAACGAGGGGAAGGAGGAGCAGGAGAAGCGGCTCCAGGCCCTCGGCTTCCACGATCTGTCCAAAATTTACAAAACCGAGGATCTCGCTCCCGGCGAGCAGATCCTCTTCAGCTGCTCCGGCGTCACCGACGGCGAGCTGTTGCGGGGGGTCCGCTTCTTCGGCGGCGGCTCGCGCACCTCGACCCTTTTCATGTCGCTCTCGCGCAAGATCATCCGCTTCGTCGACACGATCCACCGCGAGCAGGTGACGACGCCGGTCCGGTTCCTGTAGAGCGCGATCATGATCAAACCGGACCGCTGGATCCGCGAATGGGGGCGGAACGGGGGGGTCACCCCGTTCGAGGAGGGTCAGGTCAATGCCGCCAGCTATGATGTCCGTGTCTCAGACCACTGGATCTGTCCCACCCGGGACCCCGAGGAATTCCGGGCGCCGCGGATCAAGCTCTTCCCGGGAGAGGTGGTGCTCGCCTCGACCCTGGAGTACGTGCGCATCCCGCGCGACGTGGCCTGCGACCTCAAGCTCAAGTCGACCCTCGGCCGGCTGTGGATCAACCACTCCCTGGCCGGCTGGTGCGATCCCGGTTTCGAGGGGGAGATCACCCTGGAGCTCCAGAACCTCGGGCCTCAACCGTTCATCCTGGAGGCAGGCAGACGAATTGCACAGCTCATCTTCATCGCCATGGAGTCCGAGCCCGAGGTCGCATACGGCGAGCCCGGCTCCTCAAGTCATTACCAGGGTCAGAGGGGGACGACTCCGGCCCGACGATGAAGGTGAGGCTCTCCTGCCATGCGAAGCGCGTTGGCGGCCCGGATCATCTCTCAGTATTCGCATAGCACTATAATCGGCCCAGTCATCATGGGCATCGTCGGCAACCTCCGCACCATGCAGCTCGAGGAGCTGCTCCAGTGGCTCTCGCAAAGCAAGAAAAGCGGGACCCTGGAGATCGTGCATGGAAAAACCGAGAAGAAGATTTTCTTCAAGGACGGCCTGATCCTCTCCTCCGCCTCGAACAAGCCCGAGGAGTACCTGGGGCACTTCCTGATGAGCCACGGCCTGATCAACGAGGGGCAGCTCAGCCGGGCGATCGAACTCCAGGAGAAGAGCCGCATGCTCCTGGGGATGATCCTGGTCAACAACGGCGCCATCGCCGAGCGGGATCTCGCCCGCATGCTCCGCCTCAAGGCCGAGGAGAGCATCTACGACATCTTCTCCTGGGCCGAGGGGGACTTCCGCTTCCTCGACGACGTGCTCCCCGAAAGCGCCATGGTACCGATGAGGATGGACGTCACCGGCATCGTGATGGAGGGGGTCCAGCGGGTCGACGAGTGGCGGCGCATCCGCCAGGTGATCCCCAACGAGCAGATGATCCCGGTGGCGATCACCGACCTCTCGACGGTCCCGGGCCTGGGGCCCGGCGAGCAGCGCATCCTGAGCCTGATCAACGACGAGCGCACCATCGAGGAGATCCGGCAGCAGACCCACGCCACCGAGTACCAGACCTGCAAGCTGGTCTTCGACCAGTGGCAGCTCGGCCGCCTCAAGCTGGTCAAGCTGCGCGGCGGGCGCCCGGCCCCCTCCCCCGTCGATCCGGCGGCACCCGCGGCCGGGGCGATCCGGGCGGAGGGCCTGATCCAGGCCGGACGCAACTTCCTGTCGCAGGGGGATTTCGACGCCGCCCTGCGCCACCTGCGGGCGGCGCGGGCCCTGGAGCCGGAGAACCCGGACACCCAGGAGAACCTGAGCGAGGCCGAGAAGCGGATCCGCGAGCAGATCGAGCGCTCCGGCGTCACCCTGGCGTCCATCCCCCAGGTGACCGCCACCATGGAGCAGCTCACCTCCGCCAGCCTCTCCCCCCAGGAGGGGTTCATGCTGACGCGGATCAACGGCGTCTACGACATCCAGTCGATCCTCAAGATCACGCCGATGCCGCAGCTCGACGCCCTGATGCTGTTCTGGAAGCTGGCGACCGCCGGCTACATCCGCCTGCTGCCGCCGCGCAATCCCACCGGCGCCACGCGGGCCATGCCGCACCGGTAGGCACGATAGGGCGGCGCTAGCCGCCCAGCGCCGCCATCTCGGTCTCGATCCGCTCCCACTCCCCCATCAGCTCCTCGACCTTCGCCGAGAGGGTCTTCTGCTCGTTCTCCAGCTTCTTGACCTGCTCACGGGGGGTGCGGTCGAAGAAGGTGGGATCGCAGAACATCTCGTTGATGGCGTGGACGCGCGATTCCGCGTTCTCCACCTGCGAGGTGACCAGGTCGAGCTTCTTCTGGAGCTCCTTCTGGCGCTGCTGGCGGCGGCGCGCCTCGGCCGGGTCGAGCTCCGCGGGCGGGGTGGCCGCGGCGGCCTTCTTCTTCTGCTCCCGCCGCATGCGCAGCACCGCCTCGGCGTCGAGGTGGTCGTCGCCCAGCCGCTCCAGATACTCCTCGTAGGTCCCCCGGAAGTCGTTGATCCCCTTGGGGGAGATCTCGAAGATGCGGTCCGCGAGCTGGGAGACGAACCAGCGGTCGTGGGAGACGAAGATCAGCGTGCCGTCGTAGGCCTTGAGCCCCTCGACCAGGGCCTCGATGGCTTCCAGGTCCAGATGGTTGGTGGGCTCGTCGAGGATCAGGACGTTCGGCTTGGTCACCGAGAGCTTGCAGAAGACCAGCCGCGCGGCCTCGCCGCCGGAGAGGCTGCCGATCGGCTTCTTCACGTCGTCGCCGGAGAACAGCACCATCCCCAGGTTGCCCCGCACGAAGCCGATCGGCTCGCCCGGCACCGCCTCCCAGAGCCAGGCCTCGACGCTCTGCTTGCTCCCCTTGGGCAGCTCGTGGTGGTCCTGCGAGAAGTAGCCCTGGTAGGTCTCGTACCCCCACTCCACCTTGCCGGCATCCGCCTCGGTCTCCCCCACGGCGATCTTGAGCAGGGTCGACTTGCCGATGCCGTTGGGGCCGATAATGGCGACGCGGTCGCCGCGCTCGACCCGCAGGGAAACGTCCTTGAGCACCTTGTTGTCGCCGTAGGACTTGGAGATCCCCTCCAGCTCCAGGGCCACGCGGCCGCTCGGGCGCACCTGCTGAAACTTGAAGGTGGGAAACCGCCGCGAGGTCTGCGGCAGGCGCTCGATGACGATCTTCTCCATCATCTTCATCTTGCTCTGCGCCTGTCGGGCCTTGGTGGCCTTGGCCTTGAACCGGTCGATGAACTCCTTGTGGCGGGCGATCTCGGCCTCCCGCTTCTCGATCTCGGCCTCCTTGCGCTCCCGGTTGCCCACCTTGGCCGCCAGGAAGGCGTTGTAGTTGCCGGGATAGAGGATCATCGTCTCGTAGTCCACGTCCACGATGTGGGTGCAGATGTTGTCGAGGAAGCGGTGGTCGTGGGAGATGACGATCGCCGTGCCCTTGTAGGTGTCCACCAGGAACTTCTCCAGCCAGCGGATGGAGAGGATGTCGAGGTGGTTGGTGGGCTCGTCGAGCAGGAGCACGTCGGGCTCGGAGGCGAGCACCTGGGCGAGCAGCACGCGCAGCTTGAAGCCGCCGGAGAGGGTCGAGAGGAGGTTGCGGTGGACCTCGGTCGGAATGCCGAGCCCTTCGAGCACCTCGCCCGCCCGGGCCTCCAAGGTATAGCCGTCGTTGCGGAGGATCAGGTCCTCCACCTCGGCGTAGCGGTCGGCGTCGAATTCCGTCTCGGCGTTGGCGAGCAGGCGCTCCTTCTCGACCATCGCCTCCCAGACGTCGTGATTGCCCATCATGGCGACTTCCAGGATGGGCATGTGCTCGTAGCGGAAGTGGTCCTGCTTGAGGACGCCCAGCTTGAGGCGCTTGGGCATCGAGATCGTCCCCTCGCTGGGGATGTCGTCCCCGGCGAGGATGCGCAGAAAGGTCGATTTGCCCGAGCCGTTGGCCCCCACGAGGCCATAGCGGTTGCCCGGGTTGAACTGGATCGAAACCCCCTCGAACAGGGTCTGGGGGCCGAAGGACTTACCAAGGTCGGAGACGGCGATCATAGGGCGGAGAATGATAACAGGATCGGGGGCGCGGTATTCCGGCGGTGGGAATCCCTGCTAGTCTCCCCCGCGGGAAGCCCGCGCGACCCGAAAACGTTCTCCAATCGGGGACTTCGATCCGATATGGCCGCCGCCCGTAAACCCAAGCTCGTTCCAACCCAGCCCCGGCCGCGCCGATGGGGGATCCTCGGCGCGATCGCCGTCATCCTGCTGATCGCCGGGTTCGTCGCGGTCCGGCCGTACTGGCGCATGGCGAGCCATTTCGAGGAGGTCACCTTCCGCCAGCCGTCGCGGCTCTATGCCCGCGCCACGAGGCTGTTCGAGGGGCGGAATTATCCGCCCGA
>JAICSG010000999.1 GCA_025937035.1 Thermoanaerobaculia bacterium
CCCAGGACCTGCTCGTCGAACCCGCGCGGCCCGGGCTGGCGGAAGGGGATCCAGGCGCGCACCGGCGCGAGCCCCATAGCCTCGGCGGGACGGAAGCCCAGCGCGTAGGGCTCCGGCGGCGTGTGCGGCGTGTGGGGATCGAAGAGATGGAGCCAGATGAAGAACGGCTTTGTACCCTTGGAATGGGCCGCCAGCCAGTCCATGGTCGCGTCGGTATTCATCTCGGCGGCGGATTGCTCGGTGGCGGTATGGACCTCGGCGAACCCCTGGCCGAGCCCGGAATTGTGATCCCCCAGATGGCTGGCGGAGATCAGGGCCAGGGTGTCATAGCCGGCCGCGGAGAGCCTCTCGGCCAGGGTCGTGTGGCTCGGCGGCAGCGGCGTCTTGAGATCGTAGACGCCGTGGTTCTTGCCGTAGAGGCCGGTCATGATCGAGATGAAGCTGGGATTGGTGACGTTGAAGGCCGTATAGGCGTCCGTCCAGACGTCGCTCTCGCCCGCCAGACGGTCGAGGGAGGGGGTGGGGCTGGGATCATGGCCCCAGGCGCCCAGGGCCTCGGCGCGCAGGGTGTCGATACCGATCAGCAGGATGTTGGGCCGGTCCCCCTCGCTGCCCTGTTTGGCGGCGGGGAGGTCCCGGCGGCCGTAGACCGCCGGGCTCCCCCAGAGCACGCTCGGCACCGGCTGCTCCGGAGCGTGAGAGGCGGAGCCGTCGACCTGGAGGAGCAGGTCGATCTTGTGGCCGGCCCAAGGGGAGAGGTCGACCTCCACCGCCGCGGGGGCGAACGGGCTGGCCGGCTCGGCGTCGACCTTGGCGAGCTCCTGGAGCTTGTCCCCTTCGCGAAGGCCGACCCGATAGAGGCACTGGCAACCGTTGGTGGTGCCGAGGGGGACGAAGGAGAAATAGGAGCTCCGTCCGGGCTCGATCGTCCACCGCACCCGCGAGCTGGCCCGCTGCTCCAGGGCCTTCACCTGTCCGGCGGACCGCTTGGGGAAGACCGCGAGCTGCTGGGCCGGCACGAACCGCATGTCCCGCACCTCCGCGGAGCCGAGATAGGAGATCTGCCGGAACACGGCCTCCTTCCATTCGGTGGGGGTCGATTCGACCGTGGGATTCACGGCCCAGAGATCGAGGCGGTCCCAGGCGCCGGTGGATTCGCGAGGGCGGCAGGCGGGGATCAGGAGGCCGGCGAGAAGGAGGAGGGCGAGGCGTCGGTGCACGGCGGGATGTTAGCACCGCGCCCTGGGATAGGGCCTAGCCGAAGACTCTCTCGTAGACGCCGCTGAGAAGGAGCTGGCAGCGGATCGATCGCAGCTCGAGGGCGTCCTCCGGTCGGATGAGCTCGCTCCGTTGCCAGTCGCCGTCTTCTCCGTTCCGCGTCCACTGCTCGACTAAAATTCGGCTCTGCGCGACCAGGACGTATTCTTTCAAAGTCGGGATCGATCCATACTGCTTCGCCTTCGTCCCGCGATCGTAGGCCTCGGTGGAGGGGGAGAGGACCTCCACGATCAGCGTGGGGTTCAGCAGGGTGTCGAATTCGACGTCGTCGAACCGCGGCTCGCCGCAGACCACGGCTACGTCGGGATAGGTGAAGAGGCCAGCGGGCGTCCGTACTCGCATGCCTTCCTTGTAGGCTTCGCAGGGACGTTTCTTGAGCTGGCTCCAGAGCTCTCCGAAGATGTTGCCGGCGATCAGGTTATGGGCCCGGCTGGCCCCGGTCATCGCGAAGACCTCGCCGTCCAGGTATTCGTGCCGCAGCTCCGATTGACGCTCGAACGCCAAATATTCCGGAATGGTGAGCCGCTTCTGGGGATCGGTGGCCACGGCGTTACTCTAACACGCTCTCTGGCTGAGGGCTCGGCTGCCGCCGCCACCGCCTATGCATCCATACCCACTGCTCCGGAAGCCGCCGCACCTGCTCCTCGATCTTCGCGGTCATGATCGCCGTGGCCTCTTCCGGATCGTTCGGCAGGTCGAGCGGCGGCTGGAACCGGACGCGGTGCCGGCCGTCCTCCAGGCGCTCGATGAAGACGGGGACCACCGCCGCCTTCTGCTTGAGGGCGATCTTGGCCGCGCCGATGGGGGTGAAGGCGGGACGGCCGAAGAAGGGGACCCAGAC
>JAICSG010000696.1 GCA_025937035.1 Thermoanaerobaculia bacterium
GGCCGCCGCACCTGGAGATCGACCGGGTCCCCCACCAGCTCCCAGGGGTGGCGCAGGATCACGATCGGCTCGCCGCGGCTGCGGAACCAGCGGACGCCCACGATCTCGACCTGATCCCTGGCGCAGCGGGCCACCCGGTCGCGGTAGAAATCGGCCGCTGGGCCGTCCAGGCGGCTCTGGGGGAAGACCTCCACGTCCGCCCCGTCGAGGAAGGCGGCGGGGACGGACATCAGCCGGTCCACCCGGGTCACCAGCGGCCGGCGCGGCCTGCCGCCGGTGTCGAAATCCCCGAGCGACCGCTCGTAGACCACGTGCCGCAGGCCGGTCGGATCGAGCTCGGCCAGCAGCTCGTCGTTGACCAGGGAAAACGTGGTGGGCACCACCCGCAGATAGACGATCGTCCCCTGCTGAGCGATCAGCGCCACTCCCACGCCGGCCCAGAGCAGGGCCGCCACCGGCCGCCACGCCAGCCAGGGGAGGGGGCGGGCCAGCAGGCGCCAGAGCTCCACCATGGCCCAGGCGGCGGCGAGGGAGGAGAAGGGGACCACCGGCAGATAGTTCTGGCCGCGGAACAGGGTCATTCCCAGGGAGTGGATGACCGAGTATCCCAGGAGCAGGCTGAGCAGGAGGATCGAGCCCAGCCGCCGCTCCCGCGAATCCTCAGAGGCGGGCCGGAAGATCCGCCAGAGCAGCCCGAGGACACCCAGGCCCACGAAGGCGGTCACGATCGGGCCGTGGTGATCGATCAGGAACTGGACCTGCCGCTCGAACACCACCCAGTGATTGCTCTGCTCCTCGACCCCCTTGGCCGCGTAGCCGTGGACCAGGATGGGGATGAACTCGAACACCACGTCGAGGAACGGGTTGAGGATCACGAAGGTGACCACCGACGTCACCCCCGCGAGCAGCAGCCAGAGCCACTGCCGGCGGTCGCGCCGCCCCTCGGTGAGCACGGCGGCGGTGAGCGGGATGGCCCCGGCGATCCCCGTGTACTTGGTCGAGACGCTCAAGCCCACCCCCACCCCCACCAGCAGGAAGCGGCGGAGGGTGGGGCGGAAGGCGGCGGCGAGCGTCCAGTAGAAGGTCAGCGTCACCAGGAAGATGACCAGGATGTCCGGCTTGAACTCGGTCGAGCTCAGCACGTGCCGGCCGAACGCCGCCAGGATGGCCGCCGCGAGCAGCCCCACCCCGGGCGAGTAGAGCCGCCGGCCGATCAGGAACAGCACCCAGAGGCTCAGGGTGCCGTAGAGCACGCTGAACAGCCGGCAGATCAGATAGGCGGTGGGGGAGTAGCCGTCGCTCGTCGAGCTGTAGATTGAGAACGGCTCATAGCGGGTCACGTCATAGAGCCACTGGCTGGCCGCCAGCGCCGCCGTCTGCGGGAGATAGGAGAGGCTCAGATAGAACGCCTGCCGGGGCCGGAGCTCGCCATGGAGGAGGATCGCCGAGACGTTCTTGAGCGGAAACCGCTCATCGAAATACCGGTGGGCGTTGAGCCCCTGGGCCGCGTCCCACGCCCGCAGCCCGAAGCTGACCAGGAGCAGCGCCAGCAGGGCGATGCCGATCCAGCGCGGCTGGGGGGCGTCCGCCTGGGCGTCGGGGTCATGGGTCGTCATCGCTGGCGAGGGATCCATCATCAGATTGCCCGGAATTCGCGGCGGATGGTAGCATGGGCCGTACCTCTTCCCAGCGGGCCGGCAGGACCCCCATGGCCACTCCGCTTGGCAGACCACTTGTAGAGACGCCCCGTGGGGCGTCTCCAGAGGGAGGACGATCCAAAGCGGGCACCGGACGCCCGCGGCGCGTCTCGCGGCCAGCTCGTCCGAGAGACGCCCCACGGGGCGTCTCTACAGTGGAATTCCCCTTCGAGATGCAAAGCGAGAACGCCGCCCCCCTCCGCATCCTGATCTGCCTCCTCTACTACCTCCCGCACCGCACGGGCCTGACCCTCTACGTGCAGCAGCTCGCGGAAAGGCTGGCGGCGCGGGGGCACCGGGTGACCGTCCTCTGCGCCCACCACTCCCCGGAGACGCCGCTCGGCGAGTCGATCGAGAACGGCGTCCGGGTGGTCCGCCTCTGGCCGCTCCCCGTGGCCATCAGCCGCGGCATGATCCTCCCCGGCTACCCCAAGGCGCTCCTGCGGCTGATCCGCGAGCACGACGTGGTGAGCGTCCACACGCCCATTATGGAATCGGCCCTGATCGCCCTCGCCGCGCGGGCCGCGGGCCGGAGGGTGGTCGTCACCCACCACGGCGACCTGGTGCTGCCGGCGGGGCTGCGCAACCGGATTATCACGGCGCTGATGCTCGCCTTCTACCGCACCCTCGCGAGGACCGCCCCGGCGCTCGTCTGCCACACCCTGGACTACGCCCAGAATTCCTACTACCTGAGCCCCTACCTGGAGAAGGTCCAGGTGATCCCCCCATTCATCGATGTCCCGAAGCCGGACCCCGAAAGGGTGAAAGAGCTGCGCCGCTCCTGGTCCCCGAGCGGAGGGCCGGTGATCGGCTTCGCCGGCCGTTTCGTCGAGGAGAAGAGGCCGGACCTGCTGATCCGCGCCCTGGAGGTGATCAACCGCGCCTTCCCCGACGCCCGGATCGTCTTCGCCGGACAGCACCAGATCCCCTACGAAGCCTACTGGCCGCGCCACCAGCCCCTGGTAGATCGATACCGCGATCAGCTCGTCTTCTTAGGCATCGTCCCCTCGCCGCAAGACATGGCGGATTTCTACGCCGCCTGCGACGTCCTGGCCCCGCCGAGCGACACCGAATGCTTCGCCCTGGTCCAGGTGGAAGCCATGCTCTGCCGCACCCCCGTCGTGATGACCGACACCCCCGGCGGCCGCGTCCCCGTCCAACTCACCGGCATGGGAAAGATCGTCCCCCGCGACGATTGGAAGGCCCTGGGAGAGGGGATCGTGGAAGTCCTGAGCGATCGGGCCCGGTTCGTCCGCCCGGCGGAGGAGATCGAACGGCACTTTGCGGTCGAGGAGACGGTGCGGCGGTACGAGGAGCTGTTCCGGCTGTATGCGGTGGCGGCGGAGGAGCGGGCGGCGAGGGCGGGGGTGGTGGTGGCGGAGTAGGGCAGTCTGACCCGCTGGTTAAATTCGAATGCCGCTTCTTGACGTCTTTGAACAGGAAGCATAGCCTTTCTGAATGCCC
>JAICSG010000784.1 GCA_025937035.1 Thermoanaerobaculia bacterium
CCAGGAGCTCGCCAGGCGCCTGAAGGGGGTCGCCGAGGTCCACGCGATCGACACCTTCGTCTCCTCCGACTCGCCCATCGAATCCAAGCGGTTCGCCGGCGCCCGGCTCGGCCGCGGCGCCGTGCTGCGGGCCATGGACAACGGCTACCTCGCCCCCCGCGAGCTCATCGACCGTTCCTTAAGAATCGCCAAGCGGGCCGGGGTGCTGGTCCAGGTGGGGTTCACGGGCGGCGCCACCGACGGCATGCCCTTCCTGGCGGACGGCCCCGCCATGCTCCCTTTCTCCTGGCCGGGGCGCTACTCCCACTCTCCTGTCGAGGTGGCGGACCTGCGGGACCTCGAATCGCTGGTGCGGCTGATTCTGGCCGTGGCGGACGCTACGCCTTGACCCCGTAGCGCTCCATCTTGATCGCCAGGCCGTTGCGCGACAGCCCCAGGAGGCGCGCGGCCTGGGACTTGTTGCCGTTGGTGCGGCGCAGCGCCTCGCGGATCGCCACCTGCTCGGTGCCGCTGACCAGGCGATCGAGCTCCAGGTCCGAGGCGGCGTCCACCCGGGAGGTGGCGGCCAGCGGGCCGTTGCGCACCCGCTCGGGCAGGAGGCTCACGTCCACCGGCCGCCCCACCGGCGCCATGTAGACGAGCTGGCGGGCGATCGTCTCCAGCTCCGCGAGGTTCCCCGGATAGTCGTAGCTCAGCAGCGCCGACATCGCCTTTACGGTGATCCCCTGGATGCGCTTGCCGAGCTCGTGGCAGAACTTGTTGATGTAGGACTGGATCAGCAGCGGCAGATCCTCGCGGCGGTCCCGCAGCGGCGGCACCTCGATCATGAGCTGCGACAGCCGGTAGGCGAGATCGACCCGGAAGAGGTCGCGCGCCACCACCGAATCGAGCGGCGCCCGGCTTCCCACCACCAGCCGCACCTCCACGGGATGAGCCTCGTTGCTGCCGGCCGGCTCCACCTGGCCCGAGCGCAGGAAGCGCACCAGCCGCGCCTGGAGGTCCATGGGGAGCTGCTCGATCTCATCCAGGAAGAGAGTGCCGCCGTTGGCGAGCACCAACTTCCCCTCGCGCCGCACCGGCCCCCCCTTGCCCGGGATCTCGGCGCCGAAGAGGTCCGCCTCGATCTGCTGCGGGCGCGCGCCGCCGCAGGTGGCCATGATGAACGGCGCGTGCCGCCGGGGCCCGGAGAGATGGAGCGAGCGGGCCAGCAGGTCCTTACCCACCCCGGGCTCGCCCGAGAGCAGCACGTGCACCGGCGGATCGACCGCCGAGCGGAGCTGCTCGATCACCTGCTTCATCGCCTGCGACTCGCCCACCACGAGATTGGGATCGAGCGTCAGGTCCTGCTGCCCGGGATGGCCCGGCAGGATCGGCTCGTACCAGCCCACGTGATGGACCAGGCCGAGCACCAGCAGATGGCCGAGGGCGCTGAGCGAGGCGGCCGGCGACCACTCCTCGGGCGAAAAGCGCGGGAAGGCCGCCACCAGCGTGTAGCCGCGGTCGAGGGCCAGGAACGAGTCGTAGAAGATCCAGGCCGGTCCATCCCCGAGCTCGCCCAGGAACGAGCCGGCCTTCTCCACGGGTCTGCCCGCCTCGCGCTGGCGCAGCACCTGGGCCACCAGCGGCTCGCCGCTCGCCAGCCACGAGGGGTCCGTGGTCACCACCAGCTTGAGGGCGGCCCCCTCCATCTCCCCCACCAGGAGGAAGGCGGCGCCGCCGCCGAAGTCCGAGAGCACCTCGCTCATCAGCGCCTCGGAGGTGGTACGGCTCTCGGCATCGCCCAGCACCCACTCGCTGATGCGGTTCAGGTGCTCGATCATCCGGCACGGCGTGATCACCGGCGGGCCGTCCACCACCTTCTCTTCGACAGGAGGCGGCGGTGCCTTCTCCGGCCCGGGGACGACGTCCTCGACGAGCAGGGTCACCCCACCCAGCCGGATCTCGTCCAGCACCTCCAGGGCCGACTCCCGCACCTTCTTCCCGCTCACCAGCAGCCCCTTGCGCGTCCCCAGGTCCTCGATCCGCAGCTCGTTGCCGTCGTAGATCAGGCGCGCGTGCCTCTGAGCCACCCCGGTGTAGGGGAGATAGATGTCGCACTCGGGCCAGCTCCCGATGATCAGCTCGCTCCGGTGGACGGGGAATCGCCGGACCCCGTCCGGCGCATAGGCGACCAGTCTCAACATCGTTGGGGAGTGTACCCCAGCCGGGTGGCCGGAGGGTGAGCAAGCTTTTTGCAAAGGGGGCCCCCGCCACAGGGTGAGAGACACAGAGGAACCCATCAAGGAGACACCCATGACCCTCAGCTCCACGAAAAAATCGCTGCTTGCCGCCGCCCTTTTTGGAAGTATCGGCGCGCTGGTGGCGCTGGCGCCCGCGAGCGCCCAGACGGCCGGCTCCCCCATCCACGTGCTGGAGAAGGAGAGTGGGCGCGTCAAGTCGGTCGACGCCACCCGGGCCGGCAACAAGGACTGCGTCCTGCAATCCATCAGTTGCGGCCAGACCGTGAGCGGCTCCCTCGCGTCCAGCGACTGCCACCTCAACGACGGCTCCTACGCCGACTACTACGAATTCGACGGCACGAACGGGCAGGACGTCACGGTCACCATGCGCTCGGGCAGCGTCGACTCGTACCTGGCCCTTCTCGATCCCCACGACAACGACGTGCAGGAGAACGACAACGGGGCCGGAGGCAACGACGCGCGGATCACCTATCGCCTTGACTCCAACGGCAAATGGGCCGTCGCGGCCGGCAGCTACTCCCCCCGGGAGACGGGTCCCTATACCCTCACCCTCACCTGCTCCGGGTCGACCGGCGGCACC
>JAICSG010000625.1 GCA_025937035.1 Thermoanaerobaculia bacterium
GGGCCCCGGCCGGCGCTCCCGCGGGGCAGACGGCGCCGGTGAATGCATCCCCCGAGGAGAACAAGGAGGTCCAGTTCGTCTCCTTCGTCCTCGACGACGTCCAGAACACCTGGACCCAGATTTTCGCCCAGAACGGGCAGCAATACCGGCACGCCAAGCTCCACCTGTTCCGGGACGCGGTGCAGTCCGGCTGCGGCACCGCGCAGACGCAGATGGGGCCGTTCTACTGCCCGGCCGACGAGAAGGTCTACATCGACCTCGGCTTCTACAAGGAGCTGAAGGACCGCTTCGGCGCCTCGGGTGACTTCGCGGAGGCCTACGTCATCGCCCACGAGCTCGGCCATCACGTGCAGAACCTGCTGGGGATCAGCGGCAAGGTGGAGCGGGCCCAGCGCAGCAATCCCGACGAGGCCAACGCGCTCTCGGTGCGCCTGGAGCTCCAGGCCGATTGCCTGGCGGGCGTCTGGGGGCACTCGACCCAGCAGCGCAACATCCTGGAAGCCGGAGACGTCGACGAGGCCCTCAACGCGGCTTCCGCGGTCGGCGACGACCGCATCCAGAAGCAGGCCACGGGACGCGTGAACCCGGAGACCTGGACGCACGGCTCCGCCCAGCAGCGCTCGCACTGGTTCAAGACCGGCTTCGATTCCGGCTCGATCCAGAGCTGCGACACCTTCTCGGCGGGGCAGTAGATTCAGAGATACTTCTCCGCCTCCCGCCGGGTCACCCCGGAGATCTTTCCCTCCCGCCCGCGAAGAAAGGCGCGCACCCGCTCCGGGTGCTTCTTCGCGACCTCGCGCAGCACCCAGCCGACGCCCTTGCGGATGAAGAATTCCTTCTCGTGCAGCAGGGCGTCGGCGTAGCGGACGAAGCGGGGCCAGTCCCCCTCGCCCCGGCGGAGCGGCAGGAGCAGGGCGAGGAGGGCGGAGCGGCGGATCCAGAAATCCTCGTCCTTCACCCAGCGGTCCAGCCGGGCGTTGAGGCGCGGATCGCGCTCGACGAGCGGGCCCACGATCTGGATGGCGATCGTGTCCACGTAGGCCCAGGTGCGGGAGCGGCGGAGGAGGTCTTCGAGGAGATCGAGGTCCTCGCTCCGCAGCAGGGCGCGGCGGGCCTGGAGGAGCTCGATGCCGAAGGCACGGAGCTCGTGGACCGGCTTCGCCCAGAGAGCCTTCACCAATCCCACGAGCCCGTCGTGATCGAGACCGGGGTGCTCCCGCAGCCAGTCGCGGGCGGCGGCGCGCAGGGGATCGGTCGCCACCCCCAGGAAATCCAGATCGCTCTTGAGGTAGGCCTTGGCTCCCTCGGCCCTTTCGGGGGTGCCGAGAGGACGCAGGGCCTTCTCGATGGCGCGGACCTCGGCGGCGAAGCCCTGGGGGTTCCGGGGGCGCCGCTCGGGCCGGTCCGGGTCCCAGCCGAAGCGGTCGAGGTCGACCTTCCCGCCTCTGCCGAAGACCACCCCCTCCTCTTCGAGCAGGTGGCGCTGGTACCCCTCCTCCCAGCCGATCCCGCCGCGCGGGCTGATCGTCCCCTGCGCGTTGATCACCCGGTGCCAGGGGACCTCCACGCCGTCCGGAGTCGAGCGCAGGGCCTGGCCCACCATGCGCGCCCGGCGGGGGAGGCCCGCCAGGGCCGCGATCTGGCCGTAGGTGGCCACGCGCCCCGGGGGGATGCGCCGGATGACGGCGTAGAACCGCGAGTGGATTCCAGAATCAGGCGGAGGCATGGGAATAGGTTACAGGCTCGGGGCCAGAAACGGGACCTCCAAAAGCTCCTAACGCCTGGCGGAGCGCGAATCCCTCGGCACCCCGGGGCTCGCTCTTGGACCGCCCTCGGCTCTCCGGTTCCCGGACGCGATCTGTGACGCTCTCTCGTCAAATGACACGGATGGACAGAACGTGGGGGACAGTGTACTGTGTCCACGTTCCGTATTTGAGTCACCGTGCGCTTCTACGCCGATCTTCACGTCCACTCCAAATACTCCCGGGCCACCAGCCGGGACGCGGATCTGGAGCATCTCGCCCTCTGGGCGCGCCGGAAGGGAATCACGGTCGTCGGGACCGGCGACTTCACCCATCCCGCCTGGTTCGAGGAGATCCGCGAGAAGCTCGTGCCGGCCGAGCCGGGGCTGTTCCGGCTGCGTCCCGAGATCGAGCGGGAGGTCGAGCGCCAGCTTCCCGCCGCCTGCCACGGGCCCACCCGCTTTCTTCTGGAGGTCGAGATCTCGACCATCTACAAGAAGGGGGACCGGACCCGGAAGGTCCACCATTTGATCTACGCCTCCCATCTGGAGACGGCCGGGCGCTTCCGGGAGAAGCTGGGGACGATCGGCAACATCGCCTCCGACGGCCGGCCGATCCTCGGGCTGGACTCGCGACACCTGCTGGAGATCGCCCTGGCGAGCGGCCCGGACGCCTATCTGATCCCCGCCCATATCTGGACCCCCTGGTTCGCCGCCCTGGGCTCGAAGTCGGGCTTCGACTCGATCGACGAGTGCTACGGCGATCTCGCCCCCCACATCTTCGCGGTGGAGACCGGCCTCTCCTCGGACCCGCCGATGAACTGGCGGGTCTCCCAGCTCGACCGTTTCACCCTGGTCAGCAACTCGGACGCCCACTCCCCGCCGATGCTGGGGCGGGAGGCCTGCGCGTTCGATACCGATCTCGACTACTTCGCCATCCGGCGGGCGCTGGAGACGGGGGAGGGCTACGGCGGCACGGTGGAATTCTTTCCCGAGGAGGGAAAGTACCATCTGGACGGCCACCGCGCCTGCGGCGTGCGCCTGGAGCCCCCCGAGACCCGCCGGCTGGAGGGGCGCTGCCCCACCTGCGGCAAGCCGCTGACCGTGGGCGTGATGCACCGGGTCGAGGAGCTGGCCGACCGCCCCGAGGGCGCCCCGGCGCCGCGTCCGATGCCGTTCCGCAGCCTGGTGCAGCTCCCGGAGATCCTGGGGGAGATCTCCGGGGTCGGCCCCAAGTCCCGCTCGGTGGAGGCCATCGCCTCGCGGCTCGTGGGCAAGCTCGGTCCGGAGATCGACATCCTGGAGCGCCTCCCCCTGGAGGACGTCGAGCACGCTGGAGGCGGGCTGCTGCGGGAGGCCCTCTTCCGGCTGCGCGAGGGGCGGGTGCGCCGGGAGGCCGGGTACGACGGCGAGTATGGGGTGATCCGGCTGTTCGAGCCGGACGAGATCCGCGGGCGGGGGCTGGTGGGGACGTTGTTCGAGCCCTCACCTCCCCGGCCCTCCTCTCCCGGCCCTCCGCCCACCCTGCCGGGGAGAGGAGGGAGAGAAGCAAAACAAGAAAAAGCTGATCTTTTATACCCAGGTCCATAATAATAATTGATTTTGAAATACGGAGAAGTCCATTTCCGAATATGAAACAGAAGAATTGGATGATCTCAACCTAACCAGGAATAGCCACGCAATTAGCCAGGCTGAACATTCA
>JAICSG010000105.1 GCA_025937035.1 Thermoanaerobaculia bacterium
GCTGAAGGGCGGGGAGGAAGGCCACGATCACGAGCATGATCACGATCATGGACCGCGGCGCGGGCATGGGCGGCATCCGCACAGGCGATGAGGCGTTGGATCACCCATTCCGAGGCGGAGACGCAAGGCCTCGGCCGTGAGATCGGCCGCGAGCTGGCGCCGGACGGCGTCCTCCTGCTCTCGGGCGATCTGGGGGCCGGCAAGACGGTGCTCACCCGGGGGATCGGCGAGGCGCTCGGGCTGGCGGCCAGCGAGATCCAGTCCCCCACCTTCACGCTGATCCGCGAGCACCGGGGGAGCGGCGGACGGCTGGTGCACGTCGATCTCTATAGACTCAGCGTCGCGGAGACCGCGGCGCTCGGCCTGGAGGAGCTCCTGGCCGGGCCGGGGGTGAAGGTGGTGGAGTGGGCGGAGAGGCTCCCGTTCGACGTGCCGGGAGCGCGCAGCCTGAAGCTCGGCCGTCTGCCCGAAGGCGATGGCCGGGAGATCGTCGAAGGCTTATAGAGACATCCAGGAAGATTCCAGATAGGAGGGATCGCGTCATGAAGAAGATCAAGAAGGTGGGCGTGCTCGGCTGCGGCCTGATGGGCTCCGGCATCGCCGAGGTGGCCGCCCGTTCGGGGTATGAGACGGTGGTGCGCGAGGTGACCAGCGAGCTGGTGGAGAAGGGGGTCCAGAAGATCGGCGGCTCCCTGGGCAAGGCGGTGGAGCGCGGCAAGCTGGAGGCCTCGGTCCGCGACGAGACGCTGGCCCGCCTCTCCGGCACGGTGAAGCTGGAGGACCTGGCGGACTGCGACATCGTGATCGAGGCGATCGTGGAGAACCTGGACGAGAAGAAGAAGATCTTCTCCACCCTCGACGAGGTGGTGAAGAAAGACGCCCTCTTCGCCAGCAACACCTCGTCGCTCACCATGACCCAGATCGCCATGTTCACCCACCGGCCGGACCAGGTGGTGGGGCTCCACTTCTTCAACCCCGTGCCGGTGATGAAGCTGGTCGAGGTGGTGCGCACCCTGCTGACCTCGGAGGATTCCTACGAGCGCGCCTTCGAGTTCGCCCGCTCGCTCGGCAAGGAGCCGATCGCCGCCAGCGACAACTCGGGGTTCATCGTCAACCGCCTGCTGGTGCCCTACCTGCTGGACGCCATCCGCGCCCTGGAGGAGGGGGGGGGGAGCGTCGAGGACATCGACAAGGGGATGCACCTCGGCTGCGGCTCTCCCATGGGTCCCTTCACCCTGCTCGACTTCGTGGGGCTGGACACCACCTACTACATCGCCAACATCATGTTCGACGAATACCGCGAGAAGCGCTTCGCCCCGCCGCCGCTGCTCAAGCAGATGGTCACCGCCGGCCGGCTGGGGAAGAAGAGCGGGCGGGGGTTCTACGATTACAGCAAAAAGTAGCGTTGGATAGCGCGGCCCTTCAGGCCGCGTTGAATTCCCGTCGTCTCCACCGGGACCCAGGGCGTTGCCCTGGGCTGAGGGAAAACGACCCTTCGGGCCTCCCCTCCCGCCGGTCGAAGAAGGGGACGGGGGGTTGAGGCCCGAACGGGCCGCCCTCCCTCAGCCCAGGGCAACGCCCTGGGTTGAATCGGGCCGGAATTGGGGTGGCGGCCTGAAGGGCCGCGCTACCTCCGGGATTAGCCGGGCCCCCGACTCTGTTATGCTGTGTGCCCTCCGGGACGGCCTCCATGGGCCGCCCCGGAGCCACCTACAGCGAACCGGAGGGGAATCCAATCGCCATGCTCGCGCTCGCCCGCCGGTTCCCGTGAGAACCAAAACACGATGACTCAAGTCACTCTGGCCGAGGAAGGGCTCGACACCCTCTTCGGCACCCAGGACGAAAACCTGCGGCGGATCGAGCGGACGTTCGGGGTCGATCTGACCGCCCGCGGCAACGAGCTGCACATCCACGGCGACCCGGAGCGGGTGCAGGTCGTGGAGCGGCTGTTGGGGGAGCTCTCCGCCGTCACCGAGAAGGGGTACCGCTTCAAGCCCGGCGACGTGCAGACGGCCATCCGGATCGCCGCCGAGTCCCCCGAGACCTCGCTCGTCGAGTTCTTCCTCCCCGAGGGGATGCTCGCCTCGGTGCGCCGGCTGGTCGCGCCCCGCACCTACAAGCAGCAGCTCTACCTGCAGTCGATGATCGACCACGACATCGTGATCTCGATCGGCCCGGCCGGCACCGGCAAGACCTACCTGGCGGTGGCCATGGCCGCCGCCGCCCTGCTGGAGAAGCGGGTGCGGCGGATCATCCTGGCCCGGCCCGCGGTCGAGGCGGGGGAGAAGCTCGGCTTCCTCCCGGGCGACCTGGTGGAGAAGGTCAACCCCTATCTGCGCCCCCTCCACGACGCCCTGCACGACATCATCGGCTTCGAGAAGGTCGGACGGATGATGGAAAGGGGTATCATCGAGATCGCGCCGATCGCCTTCATGCGCGGCCGGACCCTCAACGACAGCTTCATCATCCTGGACGAGGCCCAGAACACCACGCCGGAGCAGATGAAGATGTTCCTCACCCGCATCGGCTTCAACTCCAAGGCGGTGATCAACGGCGACGTCACCCAGGTCGACCTGCCGCAGGGGAGGACCTCAGGGCTCCGCGAGGCGCAGGAGGTGCTCTCGGGAGTGGAGGGGATCAAGTTCTTCTATTTCGATCAGAAGGACGTCGTCCGTCACGCCCTGGTGCAGAAGATCGTGACGGCCTACGACGCCTACGAGAAGCGCAGGAGCGAACGCGAGGCGGAGGCGCGCGCCGCCCGGCAGCAGGCCGCGCAGGCCGCCGTTCCGGCGGGAGGCAGCCCGCCCGCATGAGCCGCGGAGACCGGTCCTCCGCGGCGGACCTCTGAGCCCGAGCCATGGCTCGCGACAACGAACCCTCGGCCGTCCCCGACCTCCGGCCCGTGACCGGGACGATCCGCCTGCGCAAGCGGACCCGCCCGCGCGACCTCTGGGAGCGCGCCATCGAGATGCCCTGGCTCTGGCTGGGGGCCTTCCTGGTGCTCGGCACCTGGTGCCTGCTCCCTGGGGCCTTCCACTTCACCAGCCGGGCCCAGGCGGGCACCATCGCCGACCACGACTACGTGGCCTCGCGCGACCTGCTCCTCAACGACGACGAGGCCACCCGCAAGAAGCAGCGCGAGGCCCGCGACGCCGTGCTTCCCGTCTACGACCTCGATCCGGGGGCGGTCGGGGAGCACGACGTTCAGATGGCCCAGCTCTTCGCGCAGGGGCGCCGCCTGCTGGAGAGCGGCAAGCCCGAGGACGCCGTCCGCGCCCTGACCGCCGGCCCGCAGCCGCCCAGCGCCGTCAAGCTCACCGAGGAGGAGGCGGCGCTGCTGGCCCGCAAGGGGTTCTCGGCCGACCTGGAGGACCGCCTGCGCGGTACGCTCGCTCAAGCCCTGCGCCGCGGCGTGGTGGCCAACAAGGACCTCCTGCTGGAGAACCGCCTGCGCGGGGTCTCCCTGCGCAACCTCGCCAACGGCTCCGAGCGGGTCCACATCGACCTCTTCGACCATGTCGGCTACCCCGGCGAGGTGCGCGACTTCTTCGAGTCCGAGGTGCGGAGCTGGGGGGGCTACTCGGTGCAGGAGCGGCGCGTCCTGGTCGACCTGCTGGTCGACAACGCGCCGCCCAACCTCTCGCTCAACCGCAGCGAGACCCTGATGCGGCAGGACGCGGCGGCGGCGGGCGTCGGCCAGGTCTTCAACCAGATCCGCCAGGGGCAGGTGATCGTCCGCAAGGGGGACCTGATCGATGCCGCCCACGCCCGCATCATCGAGCAGATGCGGGGGGAGCGGAAATTCCAGAACCAGATTCCGCCGCTCGCCGCCACCCTGGCCCTGCTCGCGCTGGTCACCGCGGTGGTCTGGCTCGCCGAGCGGAAGGAACGGGTGGCCAACCACGGCCGCGAGCGGCTCTTCTCCGAGACCCTCCTGGTCCTCCTCGCCTCGCTGCTGGGGGCCAAGCTCTTCTTCGTGATGGCCAACGCCCTCTCGGTGGCCTTCGACTCGCCGCCGTTCAATTCCCCCCACAGCTACGCCTACGCCATCCCGTTCGCCTCCGTGGCCCTGGTGGCGATGCTGCTCTTCGGGCGCAACGTCGCCCTCCTGATGTCGCTGCTCTTCTCGGTGCTCGCCGCCCGGCTGACCGGCGATCCCGACCCCCTCTGGGTGGTCTTCTACAGCCTCGCGGGCTCCCTCGGGGCGATCTTCATGCTGGAGATGTACGAGCTCCGCCACCGCCTGGTGGTGGCCCGGGTCGGCCTGGTCGTGGGGGCGGTCAACCTGATGATGGTGCTCATCCTGACCGCCTTCTCCGCCACGCCTCGCGGTCCCATGCAGGTGGGGTTCGACCTCGTCTGCGCCGTGGCCGGCGGGCTGCTGGTCACCGCCGCCGCCAGCTTCACCCTGCCGATCCTCGAATGGGCGCTGGGGATCACCACCGACATCAAGCTGGTCGAGCTGTCCAACACCAACCTGCCGCTGCTGCGCCGGCTGGCCTTCGAGGCGCCCGGCACCTTCCAGCACTCCCTGATGGTGGCCAACCTCGCCAAGGAGGGGTGCGAGGCGATCGGCGCCGATCCGGTGCTCGCCTACACGGCCGGCCTCTACCACGACGTCGGCAAGGTGCTGCGCCCCGACTACTTCGTCGAAAATCAGCGCCCCGGGCACAACCGGCACGACAAGCTGCTCCCCTCGATGAGCGCGCTGATCCTGATCAACCATGTGAAGGACGGCCTGGAGCTGGCCCGCCAGCACAACCTGCCCCAGGCGATCGAGGACGCCATCCAGCAGCACCACGGCACGCGGCTGATCAAGTTCTTCTACAGCAAGGCCCAGGAGCAGAAGGACCCCGACGCCACCGACGTCACCGAGGCGAAGTACCGCTATCCCGGCCCCGAGCCCCAGAGCAAGGTGATGGGGGTGCTGATGATCGCCGACGCCGTCGAGGCGGCGAGCCGCACCCTGGTCGAGCCGACCCCGCTCAAGATCCGCGGCCTGATCCGCACGATCGTCGACGACTGTCTGCAGGACGGGCAGCTCGACCACACGGATCTCACCCTGGCGGACCTGCGCACCGTCTCCGAGTCGTTCCAGCGGGTGCTCTCGAACATCTTCCACCAGCGGATCGACTATCCGGGCTTCGACTTCAACGCCGGTCCCAAACGCGAGAAGAAGGCCATCCGCCAGGCCTCATGACCGAGATCGTCCTGCTCAATCCCAACCACTACCCGGAGGCCGGCACCCGCCGGCTGCTCCCGTGGCTCGCGTCCGTGGTGGCGGAGCTCGCCCCGCGGGCCGAGGGGCTGGGCGTGCGCTTCGTGGGGGACCGCGCCATGCGCCTCACCAACCGCCAGTTCCGCGGCAAGGACAAGACGACCGACGTCCTCTCCTTCCCCGGGGACGAGGACGAGGGGTATCTGGGGGACATCCTGATCTCCGTGCCCACCGCCCGCCGCCAGGCTGGAGCGGCCGGCCACGGGGTGGACCGCGAGCTCAAAACCCTGCTGTTGCACGGTATCCTCCACTGCCTGGGCTACGACCACGAGACCGATCAGGGGGAGATGGAGCGGCTGGAGCGCCGCCTGCGGAAGCGATGGATTTCCGAGAGGACCGAGGGGCCCGATGCCTGATCCCGTGCCGTCGCTCTCTCCGGGCCTCCTCCTCTGGGCCTTCGTGCTGCTCACCCCGGTGGCGATGACCGCCGCCACCCTCTCCGCCCTGCTGGAGCGGAGCGGCCCCATCCGCCTGCGCCACTGGGCCGAGGAGGCGGGGGGCTCGCTGCGCAAGGTCTTCGAGACCCCGGTCCGCTTCGGGGTCTTCCGCTACCTGCTGTCGCTCCTCTCGCGGACCCTGCCGATCATCCTCGCCGTCCTCCTCACCGGCTGCCTGATCCGCTTCCATCGCGCCCATCCGACGCTCTGGGCCTTCGGGGTGGTCCTCCTGCTGGTCGCCGCCACCGAGGCGGTCAACCGGGCGCTGGTCGGCCAGGACCCGGAGCGGGCCCTGCGGACGCTGACCCGCGTCTACCGCGTGGCCCTCTGGCTGCTCTCGCCCCTGGTGCGCCTGCTCACTCCCTTCGTCCCCGCGGAGGCCTTCGCGCGCCACGAGGAGGGGGAGGACGACGCCGCCTCCGACGAGGAGATCGAGGCCTTCATCGACGTCGGCACCCGCGAGGGCATCCTGGAGCCGCAGGAGGGGGAGTGGCTGTGGGGGATCGTCGGCTTCGGCGACACCCAGGCGCGCAGCGTGATGACGCCGCGCATCGACCTGGTCTGCGCCCCCGTCGAGTCGGCCCTCGACGTCCTGGCCGACCGCTTCGTGGAGTCCGGCCACTCGCGCATTCCGGTCTACGAGGACTCGATCGACCACGTCATCGGCATCCTCCACATCCGGGACGTGCTGCGGGCCCTGCGCTCCCCCGAGCCGCTGGCCGTCCGCGACCTGCTGAAGCCGGCGCTCTTCATCCCCGAGACCAAGCCGCTCGGCGAGCTGTTCAAGGAGCTTCAGGCACGCTTCCAGCAGGTGGCCATCGTGGTGGACGAGTACGGCGGCACGGCCGGCCTGGTGACGGTCGAGGACCTGCTGGAAGAGATCGTGGGCGAGATCATGGACGAGCACGAGGCGTTGGCGGCCGAGCTCGAGCCGCTGGAGAACGGCGCCTATCGGCTCGACGGCCGCGCCCACATCGAGCTGCTCGACGAGCTGTTCGGCGTGGAGATCGAGGACCCGGAGTACGAGACCGTGGCCGGGCTGATCTTCAGCGTCCTCGGCTCCGTGCCGCAGGTAGGGGAGACGGTGGAGAGCCATGGCCTCCGCTTCACCGTCGAGGCGGTGGCCGACCGTCGCATCCAGACCGTGCGCGTCGAGAAGATCGGCGCCGAGGAAGAGGCCCGGGAGGCGGAAGCCTGATGCCCAAGTCCGGAACCGTCGCGCTGGTCGGCCGGCCCAACGCCGGCAAGTCGACCCTGATGAACCGCCTGCTGGAGGAGAAGCTCGCCATCGTCTCCGACAAGCCGCAGACGACCCGCCACCGCATCGTGGGCATCCTCTCCGGCGAGCGCGGGCAGATGGTCTTCTACGACACGCCCGGCATTCACAAGCCCCTCCACCGGCTCAACCGCCAGATGGTGCGCTACGCCCTCGACGCCATGAACGACGCCGACGTGAGCTGCCTGCTGGTGGACGCCTCCGAGAAGTTCGGCAAGGGGGATGCCTACATGCTCGACCTCGCCGGCAAGGCCAAGGAGCCGCGGGTGCTGGTCCTCAACAAGGCCGACCGGGTGAAGAAGCCGAACCTGCTGCCGCGCATCGAGCAGTACGCCAAGACCGGGCTGTTCCAGGAGATCGTGCCGATCAGCGCCCAGACGGGGGAGAACTGCGATCGCCTGCTCGACGTCCTCTGGGATCTCCTGCCGGAGGGGGAGCCGCTGTTCGACCCCGAGCTCCTGACCATCCACCCCGAACGTTTCCTGGTGACCGAGCGCATCCGCGAGAAGGTGCTGGAGCTGACCACCGACGAGCTCCCCTTCTCGACCGCCGTCGTCCTGGAGCGCTGGGAGGAAGCCCCGGAAAGTGACCTCCTCAAGATCTACGCCTCGATCCTTGTCGACCGGCCGGGGCAGAAGGGGATCGTCGTCGGCAAACAGGGGTCGATGATCAAGGCCATCGGCACCGCCGCCCGGTTGGACCTGGAGGAGTACCTCGGCCGCCGCGTCTTTTTGGATCTGAATGTCCGCCTGGAGCCCGACTGGCGGGAGGACAAGGCGTTGCTGGCTCAGATCGACCGGGATGTGGATTTGGGGGTGGAGTAGGCCTACCGCCCCTCCGGATTCAAAAACGTCCCCTCCCGCAGCTCCTCGAAAGCCCGCCGGAGCTGCTCCTGCGTGTTCATCACGATCGGCCCGTACCAGGCCACCGGCTCCTGGAGCGGCTTGCCGGAGACCAGCAGGAAGCGGAGCCCCTCCTCGCCCGCCTGCACCGTGACCTCGTCGCCGCGGTCGAAGAGCACCAGCGAACGGTCGTCCGCCTCCGCGGGAGGGGCCGTGTCGGCCCAGCCCACCCCTTCGGTGGGCACCGCCAGCGGGGCCGAGGCGTTGCAGAATTTCCCGGAGCCCGCGAAGACGTAGGCGAAGGCGTGGCGGGTGGTCTCCACGGGGAGCGACTTCCGGTGTCCCGGAGCCACCGACACGTCGAGATAGACCGGATCGGCGGCGATGCCGTCCACCGGGCCCCTCTGGCCCCAGAAATCGCCGCAGACCACCCGGACGTGGGTGCCGTCGTCGTCCGTGATCTCCGGGATATCCGCCGCCTTGACCTCCTGATAGCGGGGCTCCGTCATCTTGAGCGACGACGGGAGGTTCCCCCAGAGCTGGAAGCCGTGCATGCGGCCGGCCGGGTCCCCCTTGGGCATCTCCTGATGGATGATCCCGCGCCCGGCGGTCATCCACTGCACGTCCCCCGCGCCGATGGCCCCGCGGTTGCCCAGGCTGTCGCCGTGCTCCACGGTGCCGGCGAGGACGTAGGTGATGGTCTCGATCCCGCGGTGAGGGTGCCACGGGAAGCCCGCCAGATAGTCCTCCGGGATGTCGTTGCGGAAGTCGTCGAGCAGGAGGAAGGGGTCGAATTCGGACGGATCGCCGAAGCCGAAGGCGCGGCGCAGGTGCACGCCGGCCCCTTCGAGCGTGGGCTTGGAGCGGACGAGCCGTTTGACCGGGCGGATGGACATAAGGGCCTCCTACGGGATAATCAGACCTCTGGCAAGGCCCAGACTACACCAGACCAGCCCGGAGGACGCTGAGCTCCCATGTGCAGAAACATCAAGCCCCTCTTCAACTTCGACCCGCCGGTCACCGACGCGGAGATCCGCGACGCCTCCCTGCAGTTCGTGCGGAAGATCAGCGGCTTCACCCGCCCGTCCAAGGCGAACGAGGCCGCCTTCGAGGCCGCCGTGGAGCAGATCTCCGAGGCCGCCCACACCCTGCTCGCCTCGCTGGTGACCCAGGCGCCTCCCCGCGACCGGGAGACCGAGGCCACCAAGGCGCGCGAAAGATCGGCGCGCCGGTTCGCCGTTTCGTGATGCCGGCTCAGCGCGCCCGCTCGTACTGCACCGGCATCTCCACCGGGAGCCCAAGCTCGCGCTGGGCCTTCTGTGCCCAATAGGGGTTCCGCAGCAGCTCCCGGGCGAGGATGATCAGATCGGCATCGCCGTTCTCGAGGATCTCCTCGGCCTGCCGCGGCTCGGTGATCAGCCCGACGGCGCCGGTCCGGATGCCCGCCTCGTGGCGGATGCGCCGGGCGAACGGCACCTGATATCCCGGGCCGACCGGAATCCTCACCCCGGGCACCGTCCCGCCCGAGGAGA
>JAICSG010000193.1 GCA_025937035.1 Thermoanaerobaculia bacterium
CCGGATCGGCGATCGTCAGCAGGGACTGGGGATCGGCGATCTTGGTCTTCAATTTCCAGCCTTGAAGCGGCTCCGGGATCCGGATGGAGAAGCCCACCAGGGGGTTGGTGTAGGAGCGGCCGTCCTCGCCGCGCATACCACCCGCCTTCTCCTTCTTGAGATCGTCCGGGCCCTCCGCCTCCAAGCGTTCCCGCAGCTTCTTCAGGGATTCCTCATCCAGCTCCGCCGGCTTGGCCCCGATCGCCTTGAGGTCGATCCCCTGGTTGGCCGGCCGCTCCGCCGTCACCGCCGCCAGCCGCGTCCGGACCTTCGCCCAGGCCTCGTCCGGCAAGCTGCCCCGGACGGCCAGCACGCGGGTGGGACCAGCCCCCTCGACCCGCCACCCTGTCACTCCCTGGAGCGCGCTCCCGAACTCTCCCGCGTCCGCCTCGGTATCCCACTCGGTGATCCAGACGACCAGCCGGCCGCCGCCCTTCTCGTAGACGGCGAAGCGGTCCCCTCCCCAGCCCGCCGCGGCGGCGTCAGCCCGCTCCCGGCTCTTGAGATCCTGGCGGAAGAGGATGCGCAGCCCCAGCTCGCCCATCTCCCCCTCGGCCGCCTTGCGATACCCCGGCAGCTCCGCCGCGAGATCCGGGAAGCGGAGCCCCACGGGGTCGTCCCGCTTCGTATGCCACTTCTCGGGATGGAGGATCTGCTCCGACGAGCGCGGCGGGTCGGTGGTGAACGCGTAGTCGAGCAGCACCTGCCCCCCCAACCGCTTGGCGCTCAGGCAGAAGGAGAGCCCCTGGAAATAGCTGAAGATCAGGCTGTCCCGGATGAAGGCGGGCGCTTCGCTCATCTCCTTGGCGCCGGGGAAGCTCCCATCGCCGCCGAGCAGCTTCTCGGGGTCCCGCATCATGCCGGACAGAGCCTCGTCCATGCCGGGCATGGCCTCGAAGCTCATCTTCAGGCTGGCGTCGATCATAGTCAGCGTGGCGTCCCCTTCCACCAGGGCCTTCTTGGCGGTCCCCCCGTCGGACAGCGGGTCGCGCTCCTCGAACCGGTGGAGGTTGAAATGCTGATCCTGGAGCGCGTGCGTGAGCTCGTGGACCAGCACCATGTCCTCGTTCTCGGCCTTCTCTTCCTTGCCCTTGGCTCCCAGGGAGCCGTCGACCAGGGTCATGGACTTGACGTCCGGATCGTAGAACCCCGCCACCTGGCTGCTCAGGAGCTCGGGGAGGTAACGGCCCAGGTCCATGGTCTCCGGAATCAGGCTGAACGCCTTCAGGCTGCTCTCGAGGGCTCTGAGATCCTCCGCGGGAAGATCCTTGGGGATCGACGCCTTGAGCCGCGCCTTGAGCTTCCGCGGGCTCGTCGAGCCGGCGGGGACGGGCCTCATCGCCTTGAGCCCGCGGTACTTCTCGGCGGTTTGCAGGAGCTCGGCGACATGCTTCGCGCTCTCGGGCGGCAGCGGGGTCGTCCCCGGCGGGAGGTGCGGAGGAGCCGCGGCCTCCCCGGCCCAACCGGCCGAAGCGCGAACGAGGAGAGCGAAACAGAGGGGGACGAGACGAGACCAGCGTGCGCGCATCGGGGCTCCCACGGACCGGAGATGGACGGCGTCCGCGGAGACGATCCGCGAACCGGCCGGCCGGACAGGCATTATAGAGGTGAATATCAGAGGTGCATATCAGAGATGAATCTGAGGCAAAATGCGTTTCATGACCCAGACCTGGAAACCTCTGCTCACCGGTCCGCTCGCCGACCGGGTCTCCCGCGCCGTCCGCGAGATCGCCCAGGCCCTTCCCGGCGCCGCCTCCCGCGACGGGGCGCAACAGGCCTCCCTGGCGAGCGGCCTGGCCGGACAGGCGCTGTTCTACGCCTATCTGGCGATCGCCACCTCCGACGAAGCCGCCGCCGACCGCGCGGCGGAATTCCTCGAAAAGGCCGCCGACGAGCTGGCCAACACCCCTCTGCCGCCCCATCTCTACGCCGGTTTTCCCGGCGTGGCCTGGACGATGGAGCACCTGCAGGACCTCCTGTTCGAAGCCCCGGAAGGCGAGGAGGCCGAGGACCCCATCCTGGAGATCGACGAGGCCCTCCTCGGGCCTCTGGGACGCTCCCCCTGGGTGGGCGAATACGACCTGATCGGGGGCCTCGCCGGCCTCGGCGTCTACGCCCTGGAACGGCTCCCCCGCCCCTCCGCGCGGGAGCTGCTGGCGCGCGTGGTCGACCGGCTCGCCGAGCTGGCCGAGGAGATGGAGGAGGGCTCGGCCTGGTTCAGCCCGCCCGAGCGGCTCCCCGAATGGCAGCGCGAGATCCACACCCGCGGGAACTACAACCTCGGCGTGGCCCATGGCCTCCCCGGCGTGGTGCCGGTCCTGGCCGGGGCCTGCGCCGCCGGCGTGGCGGTGGAGCGGGCCCGCCCGCTGCTCGAAAGCTCGGTGAGCTTCCTGCTCGCCCGCCGGCTGCCGCCCGAATCGACCTCCTGCTTCGCCGGCACCTATGCCCCCTGGGAGGAGCCCGCCCCCACGCGGCTCGCCTGGTGCTATGGCGACGCCGGCATCGCCGCCGCCCTCCTCGCCGCCGCCCGCGCCGTCGGCAACGCGGAGTGGGAGCGCCAGGCGATCGACATCGCCCTCACCGCGGCCGCGCGGGACGAATCGACCTCGCACGTCCGCGACGCTGGCCTCTGCCACGGCGCCGCCGGCGTGGGGCATCTGTTCAACCGGATGTCCCAGGCCACGGGCGAGGAGCGGCTGGCCGAGGCGGCGAGGTTCTGGTTCGAGAGGACCTTCACCTTCCAGGCTCCCGGCGAGCCGGTCGCCGGTTTCCGGGCCTGGGAGATGGGCGTGCAGGGCCAGCCGGGATGGCGGGCGGACGCCGGCTTCCTCGAAGGGGCCACCGGAGTGGGGCTCGCCCTCCTCGCCGCCGTCTCCGGCGTGGAGCCGGCCTGGGACCGGGTGCTGCTCGTCTCGCTGCCGCCGCTGTCCCCCGAAGACTCCTCCGAGTAGGACCGTGCACACCGATCTGACGCCGCGGCACCGGACGATCGCCACCAACGGCATCCGTCTGCACGCGGTCGAGGCGGGCCCCGAAGGGGGCCCGCCCGTCATCCTCCTCCACGGCTTTCCAGAATTCTGGTACGGCTGGCGCCATCAGATCGAGCCCCTCGCCGCGGCCGGCTTCCGCGTCCTCGCTCCCGACCAGCGGGGGTACAACCTCAGCGACAAGCCGAAGAAGGTCTCCGCCTACGGCGTCGACCTCCTGGCGCGCGACGTCCTGGGATTGATCGACGACGCCGGCGCCGCCAGAGCCTTCGTGGTGGGGCACGACTGGGGAGGCCTCGTCGCCTGGTGGCTGGGAATCCGCTATCCGGAGCGGATCGAGCGGCTGGCCCTGCTCAACATCCCGCACCCTCGGGTGATCCTCGACAATCTGCTCAAGAATCCCGCCCAACGGAAGAAGAGCTGGTACGTCTTCTTCTTCCAGCTCCCCTGGCTCCCCGAGCGGGCGTTCCGCGCCGACGACTTCGCCCTGGGGGTCAGGTCCCTGCGGCGGTCCAGCCGTCCGGGCACCTTTACCGACGCCGATCTGGACCTCTACCGTGAGGCCTGGTCCCAGCCGGGTGCGGTCCGCTCGATGATCCACTGGTA
This sequence comes from Thermoanaerobaculia bacterium, assembly GCA_025937035.1. Lineage (GTDB taxonomy): Bacteria > Acidobacteriota > Thermoanaerobaculia > Multivoradales > UBA5704 > DATARR01. The sequence goes on from JAICSG010000193.1 coordinate 3,633, forward strand.
CCGCGCCGCCGCGCGCTCCCGGCCGAAGCTCCCCACCTCCCCCCGCGTCCCCGTGCCCACCCTGCTGCTCTGGGGGACGCAGGACCGCTTCCTCGGCCAGGAGATGGCCCAGCCCAGCCTCGCCTTCTGCGACGACGGCCGGCTCGAATTCCTCACGGAGGCGAGCCACTGGATCCAGCACGAGGAGGCGGAGCGGGTGAGCCGGGAGCTGATCGGGTTCTTCTCCTAGCCCCGCATCTCAAGCAGGGGAGCGTGCGGGTGAAGGCCGGAGACACCGTCAAGCGGGGTCAGGTGATCGCCCAGCTCGGCCAGACCGGCAACACCACCGAGCCGCACCTCCACTTCCAGCTCACCGACGGCCCCGATCCGCTCTACTCGCGCGGCGTCCCGATCCTCTTCAAGAACACCGTGAACACCGTCGGATTCAGCGGCAGCTATCTCCAGACGGGGTGGATCGTGACGGCGAAGTGAGCGGCTACGGCACCCCCTGGGTGATCACGAACAGGTTGATCGCCTTGTTGTCCTGATGGTTGACGATCCGCGCGCCGCCCGTGAAGGCGAAGACGAAGGGCTCGAAGGTCACCGCCAGGTTGATCCCGAGCGCCGCCACGCTGCCGCCGACGATGAACTGGTTGTCGTGGATGACGCCGCTCAGGTCGATCTCCTGGACGTGGACCGGCCCGCTCAGGTTGCGCAGCGTGCCGGTCGCGTGGCCGGTCCCCTTGTCCTCCAGGGTCAGGTTCGCCGTGTAGGTGGTCTTCCCGTCGAAGCTGATGAATTTGGCTTCCCAGATGGCCATGTCGTTCCTCCCCTCCCGCTCAGCGGGGTCTGTCTGTCGCTGGGGATCATATGCCCTGAGCCTGGCTTAGGAGCGTCAAGTTGAAACGCCTTGGAGGGCTGAAGCTCGCCTCTGAGAATCGCACCCCCTTCGGCCACGCTCTTGAGCAACTCGCAGAAAGCTCATCACCGGCCGGGGCTGGCAAGAGACTCGCCGGGGAAAAAAGTTTGTCCGCCACCCCCGGCGGAAGGCTTACCGGGGTTAAAAGTTAATCCGCCGACCCCGGCGGAAGGCTCACCGGGGGAAAAAGTTAACCCTCCACCCCCGGCGAGAGGTCCGCCTGGGGAAAAAGCTTCACCGCCGACCCCGGCGAAAGGCTTGCCGAGGTCAAATCTTCGTCCGCCGGCCCTGGCGGGAGGCCTGGAACCCGGAACGGCTCGACCTGCGGGTCCGGCGGCAGCCTCAAAACCCCACCCGAAACTCCGCCCCCCCGCGCTCCGCGGTCCCCAGGCTGAAGCCGAAGCCGTGGGCGGAGAGAATGTCCCGCACCAGGGTCAGCCCCAACCCGCGGCCGTTGCGCTTGGTTGAGAAAAACGGGGTGAAGAGGAGGCCCTGGACCTCCTCCGGGATTCCCGGGCCGGAGTCGCGAATCACCAACGAGTCGCGGTCCAGGCGGACGGCGATCGTCCCGTCCTCGCCGATCGACTCCAGGGCGTTCTTGAGGACGTTCACCAGCGCCTGCTCGATCTGGTTGCGATCGAGGTCGACCGGCGGCAGCGGCCCGGGGCGCCGCCAGTCGAGGCGGACGCGGCGGCGGTCGAAGTCCGGACGCATCAGCAGAAGGATCTCGTCGACCAGTTGGACGAGATCGGTGGGCCGGCGGTCCGGCGGGGGGAGGCGGACCACCTCCGCGAAGCCGTTCATGAAGGCGCGCAGGTTCTCCAGACGGGTGATCGCCACCGCGATCGCCTGGAGGTAGTCCTCGCGGTCCTCCTCCCCCAGCTCGCCCGCGTAGCCGCGGAAGGAGTCGAGGAGCGATCCGACCGCCCCCACGGAGTTGTTGATCTCGTGGGACATCATGCGGATCAGCTTGCCGTAGGCCGCCTTCTCCGAGGCCCGCAGCTCCTCGGTCAGCTCCTCCAGCAGCAGGAAGCCGCGCGGAAAGCCGCGGTCGAAGAAGTCCGCCCGCGTGGCCTTGAGCCGCCGCCCCCCCTGGAGCGCCAGCACCTCCGAGCCCCCTTCGGGGATCGCCGCCAGCGCCTGCCCAATCGCCTGCCCAATAATCGCTCCCAGATCTCCGAGGCTCTTACCCCTGACCGCCTCGCCCGAGACCTGGAGCAGCCCTTCCGCCGCGGGGTTGAGCGACGAGACCCGGCCGTCGAAGTCGAGCGTCACGATGCCGGCCGGCGAGGCGGCCAGGATCTTCTCCAGAAAGTAGTGCTGCTCCTGGAGCTTCAGCCGCTCCTCGCGCAGGCGGTCGATCATCTGGTTGTAGATGCGGATCAGGGCATCCATCTCCGGCTGCCCCACCTCGCGGAACTGCGAGGTGAAGTCGCGCTCGCCGATCAGCTCCGCCCCGGTGCGGATGAGGTCCAGCGGCACGAAGAAGGCCCGCACCAGCATCACCCCCAGCACGATCGAGAGCACGAACAGCCCCTCGACCGCCGCCAGCCAGAGCCGGTTCTCGCGCAGGACGAAGACGGAGATCGCCGCCAGGACCCCGTGGATCAGGACCAGATAGGCGATGATCTTGGCGCGCAGGCTCAAACTTATCCGATCCCGTATTTCTCGAATCGCCGATAGAGAGCGGCCCGCGACAGCCCCAGCGCCTCGGCCACCCGGGTGATGTTCCCCTCGTAGTGGCGCATGCACTTGACGATCATCGCCTTCTCCATCTCGTCGAGCGTCATGGTGCCGGGGCTGGGCAGCGCGGTGCCCCCGCGCGCCTCCCGCTCCTCCAGGCCGGAGAGGGCCACGAGATCCCCCACGTCCAGCCGGTCGCCGTCGATCACCAGCACGGCCCGCTCGATCGTCTGCTTGAGCTGGCGGATGTTGCCCGGCCAGGGCTGGTCCTGGAGCCAGCCGAGGGCGCGGTCGGTAAGGGCGATCGGCGGCCGGCGGTAGGCGCGGGCCGAGAGGTCGAGGAAATGGCGGGCCAGCAGCGGGATGTCCCCCCGGCGCTCGCGCAGGGCGGGGAGCCGCATGGCGATCAGGTTCAGCCGGTAGAGGAGGTCCTCGCGGAACTGCCCCCGCTCCACCAGCTCGGCGAGGTCGCGGTTGGTGGCCGAGACCACCCGCGTGTCCACGGTGCGCGTGACGCTCGATCCCAGCACCTCGTAGGAGCGGTCCTGGAGCACCCGCAGCAGCTTCACCTGGGCCGCCGGATCGATCTCGCCGATCTCGTCCAGGAAGATCGTCCCCCGGTCGGCCATCTCGAAGCGCCCCTTGCGGTCGGCCCGGGCATCGGTGAAGGCCCCCTTGACGTGGCCGAACATCTCGCTTTCGAAGAGGGTCGAGGAGATCCCGCCCAGGTTCACTTTGATGAACGGCCCCTCCCGGCGCCGGCTGTTGCGGTGGATCGCCTCGGCCACCAGCTCCTTGCCGGTGCCGCTCTCGCCGGTGATCAGCACCGGGACATCGCTGCGCGCCGCCCGCCGCGCGTCCTCGATGCAGGCGAGCAGCGCCGGATCGCGGCCGACCAGGCTCTCGAAGGTGAACCGGGCGGAGGCGCCGATCAG
>JAICSG010000700.1 GCA_025937035.1 Thermoanaerobaculia bacterium
AGCTCGGCGATCCGGCGGGCGGTCTCCATCATGATCGCGCAGCCGGCCGCGTCGTCGATCGCGCCGGTACCCAGGTCCCAGGAGTCGAGATGGGCGCCGAGGACGACGATCTCCTGCGGCTTCTCCCGCCCGGGGATCTCGCCCACCACGCTCGCCGTCTCCACCTCCGGCTCGGCGTGGGCCCCCAGCTTCAGCCGGAAGGTGACCGGCTTGCCCGAGGCGATCTCCTCGGCGAGGAGGTCGGCGTCCGGGTTCGAGAGCGCCGCGGCGGGGATCTTCTCCACCCCGTCCTGGTAATGCATGCCGCCGGTGTGCGGGGTGCGGTTGTGGTCGGTGCCGATCGAGCGGATGAGCACCGCCACGGCCCCCAGCCTGGCCGCGGCAGCCGCCCCGCCGCCGCGGACGGGGACGGCGTCGCTGTATCCCGCGATGTCCTTCGTCCGTTGCATGCGCACGTTGTAGAAGACGATCTTCCCCTTGACCCGGGCCGGATCGAGCTTCGCCACCGCGTCGAGCGAGGGGACCTCGATCACCGGGGCCTCGATCCCCGCCGCCGGCGTGCCGACGCTGCCGCCCAGGGCCGCCAGGTGGACCGGCTGCGGGTAGGGGGCCACGATCTCCCCCGACTCCTCGCCGCGCACCCAGTGGGGGACGGTGGTCTTCTCCGCGTGGACGTTGCTGAAGCCCAGCTCTTTCATCTTCCGCAGGCCCCACTCCACGGCGGCGTCGTAGGCCTTGGAGCCGGCGAGGCGCGGCCCCACCTCGACGGTCAGGGAGCGGGCGATCTCATGGGCGCGGGTGCCGGCGAGCGCCTGCTGGTGAAGCCGGGCGGCGGTCGCCTGGACATCCTGAGGGAGCCCCTGGGCGAGCATGGCGGCCGGGAGCAGGGACGAAATGAAAACGGCGGCCCCGAGGGACCGCCGGAGGGCGAGAGAGGCGTGCATGAAGAGAGTCTATCTCAGGCCGCGGCGGCGTCCAGCCGCTTGGTCTGCCGGAGGGTCCGCTTCCACTCCCGCATCGCTTCCTCCAGGGCCCGGTAGGTCAGGCCGAGACGGGTCTCGTGCGGCATCTCCTCCTCGCCGGCGGGCTGCGCCTTGGGGCGGCGCCGCTGGAGGGAGATCAGCTCGTGGAGGGCCGTCTGGAGGGAGGCGTAGGCCTCGTGCAGGCGCTGCTCCTGGTGCTCCCGGAAGTCGTGCACCGATTTCTGGAGCCGCTCCTTGGCGCGCTCGAACTGCACCTCGATCTTGGCCTTGAGCACCGCCGCGTCCGGGGCGCGCCGCAGGTCGCGGGCGAGGCCGACGCGCGAGAGGGTCCAGATCGTCCACTTGGCCGGATCGAACTGCCAGACCTTGACGCCGTTACGGTAGTCGAAGGGGAAGCTGTGGTGGTAGTTGTGGTAGCCCTCGCCGAAGGCCAGCACCGCCATGATCGCGCTGTCGCGGGCGCTGTGCTCGGTGCTGTAGGGGCGGCGGCCCACCATGTGGCAGAGGCTGTTGATGAAGAAGGTACCGTGATGGCTGACCACGACGCGCAGCACGCCGCCGATCAGCAGGCAGCCGAGCACGTTGCCGGTCAGCAGCCCCACCACCAGCGGGATGCCGAGAGCGACGCCGAGGCCGATCCACACGTAGTACTTCTCCTGCCAGCGTACCAGCGGGTCCTCGGCGAGGTCGCGCACCACTGTCTTGGGGATCGGCTCGGGCTTGAAGAAGATCCACCCCATGTGGGCCCACCAGAACCCCTTGGTGATGTTGTAGGGGTCCCGCTCCTCGTCCACGTGGGCGTGGTGGACGCGGTGGTCGGCGGACCAGTTGAGGACCGAGTTCTCCAGCGCTCCGGCGCCGAAGACCAGGAAGAAGAGGCGCACCGGCCAGGCGGCCTGATAGGTCTTGTGGGCGAAGAGACGGTGGTAGCCGGCGGTCACCGAGACGCCGACGAAGAGCCAGAGGACCAGGAAGGTCACCGCCTCCGGCCAGCCAAGCCCGTGCTTGACCAGATACCAGGGGGTGCCGACCAGCGCGATCAGCAGGGTTCCCAAAAGGAAGGTCAGATTGAGCCAGTTGATCGGGGGTCGGGGTGCGGTCTCTTCAGTCGTCATTCTCTCTCCATCCAGGAGTAGGCCGGGCGGGCCTGTTCCAAAAGGTCCACGGACGCCTTCAGATACGCCGGGAAAAGTCGCCACAGGATAGCAGCATCCGATGAATCTGTCGCCCCCCTTTGTGGAGGGCGGGCACCCCCTTGAACAACCCAGGGGGTAGACAAATTGCCCAGATACAGCTTTTTTACACCGCCACGCCGGCCTCCTGGCCCACCGCCTGGCGGACGAACCCCTCGATCTGGGCCGCCGGACGGGCGCCCATGGTGCGGGCCACCTCGCGTCCGCCCTGGAAGACGGCCATGGTGGGGATCGACTGGATGCGGTGCTCCGCCCCCACCCGTGGATCGATGTCGGTGTTGACCTTGACCACCAGGAGCTGGCCGGCGTTGCGCGCCGCCACCTTCTGCATCTCCGGGGCCACCATGCGGCAGGGGCCGCACCAGGGAGCCCAGAAATCGACGAGCACGGGCAGGCCGGACTCCCGCAGCAGGGCGGACAGCTCGCCCCCCTGGTCCACCTCCAGCGGCTCGGCCGGCGGCGGCAGGACCGCCCCGCAGGAGCCGCAATGGGCCTCAGCCCCCAGCCGGGAGTAGAGCACCCGGTTCTTCTTGCCGCAGGACGGACAGCTCCGGATCAGACCCTCAGGCATGACAAAGCCCTCCTTTTCACCTGAAACAACAGAGGGGACGGAGGGGGAGATTCCGAGCCAACGCCGCCCGGGATTGAAATCCCGGGCTACCAACAACCGTCCCGTCCGGAACAGACCCTCAGGCATGACAAAGCCCTCCTTTTCACCTGGAACAACAGAGGGCACGGAGGGGGAGATTCCGTGGTAGCGTCCTCAGGCATCCTCCAGGAGGGGGGTATCATGAAGCAACACCGGGTCAAGCCGGGCGCCAAGGTCGGTCTCAGCAAGATCGATCCGGGATCGACCCCCGGATTCAAGGGGAAACGGAAGAAGGCGGACGAGCGGCTGCTCGAGCTCAACGGCCGGCTGGAGGTGCTGCAAGAGGCGCTCTGGGCCGAGCACCGGCGCAAGGTGCTGA
>JAICSG010000302.1 GCA_025937035.1 Thermoanaerobaculia bacterium
ATCCCAGTCCGTATCGGTGCGCGGCGCCGGGCCCGTGCGCCTGACCCGGCTGGAGCTCCGCCTGCTCCAGATCCTGCTCGCCAACGCCGGCCACACCCTCCCCTCCGAGCGCCTCCTGGGCCACGTCTGGGGCTCCCGCGGCTCGGGAGACCGCCAGCTCTTGAAGCAGCTCGTCCACCGTCTCCGCCAGAAGATCGAGGCCGACGCGGCCGAGCCGCGGTATCTGGTGACGGTGAGCGGGGTGGGGTATGCGTTGCGGGCGGCCGGGGAAGAGATCTAGGCCTCTTCTTCGCTTTTCAACGAGAAGAGGCCTTTATTCTTCTCGGCTGGATCTTAGGTCTACTGAGCCGGGCAGAGCCCGCCGCATGCCCCTCCACAGGCAACACTGCAAGTGTCGCAGCAATTGGCGAGGCCGCTGCAGCAGGTTCCGCTCGATCCGTTTGAGCAGGTGTACTGGTAGTCACAACCATCAGCCACGAGAGATTGACGGAAAAGCAAGGTTCCACTCTTCCCCTTTCCGAAGGCTTCAGGCGCCATCAGAGCCGATCCCAGGATCACCACGGCAAGTGCCAATCGTACGAGTCTCATAGCGTTCTCCTTTCGAACTTATGCAATGAAAAACATACGATAGATCTTTGTAGGCGAGAAGTCAACCTCTCGCACTCTGCGATCAAAGAGTAGGGAGCGGCGTTTGTCCCCGCCAGCAACGTTGAGGGCGGGGACAAGCCCCGCCCCTACGAAAAACATTCCGCGGAAGAGACCCCTCTTTTCAGAGGGCTACCGCGCCGCCCGCCGCCTGCCCCGCAAATGCGGATCGGTGTCGTCCAGGTCCCGGTGGAGGATGACCCGCTTGGGCCCGCCCACGCGGTGGGCCAGGCGCAGGGCCTTGCGGCCGGCCTCCTCGGCCTCCTCGGGGCGGCCGAGGTCGCGCAGCAGCGCCGCGCGGGCGCTCTCGAGCTCGGCCTTCTCCAGCAGGTCGCCGCTCCCCATCGCCAGCAGCGACCAGGCCTGCTCCAGGGCCATCTCGGCCCCTTCGAGGTCCTCGGCGACCCGCCGGGCCTGCGCCAGGGCGATCAGCGCCTCGGCCTGGAAGTCGTGGACGCGCTCCTCACCGTAGGTGGACGGGGAGAGGCTCTGCGCGGTCACCAGGGCCAGCTCCGCCGATTGGACGGCCACCGCGGTCTCGCGCTCCAGCAGGGCGTAGGCGCGCTCGCGCAGGCATTGGAAGAGGCCCCAGGTCTGGAACCGCCGGTCGTTGCGGATCAGGATCGCCCGCCGGGCGGGCGAATGGCCTTCGAGGAGAGACCACAGACGCTCCGCGTCCCGCTTCTCCTGTGTCAGACGCTCCTGACCCTGCCGTGTCCTCTCCACGGCACGGCGGAGCGCATCCTCATATTCCCCCGGCCCGCCCTCGCCCGGAAGCACGGCCGCCAAGCCCCCCTGCCGCGCCCGGTGCGCGGCCTGTGAAACCAGCCGGCGGACGATCTCCTGGCGTTCCCTGCCGTCCGCCTCCGGCTGGAAGAGCTTCTCGACGTCGGCCCAGGAGAGAGCTTGCTGCGTGTTCCGTTCGATCTGCATTCTCGGCCCTCCCTGTCAAGTCAATGCACAGAAGCCTGTGCGATTACCCTCCAGAAATCACCGGAAGCAGGAACCGTGCCCGCTCGATCCGTCAACCACGAAACCGCCTCTCCAGGCCGCCTTTCCAGGCGGGAACGGGACGCGACGGGGTGGGGGGCGCTCTATGGGGGGACTCCGATCTGGCATCCTCTTTGCCATAGGAGGGTAACGATGGACGTGCTGACGATCCCTCATGTGACCCACCCGGGGCTGCTGATCGCCATCGGCGGCGCCGAGGACAAGACCCGCGAGCGGGTCATCCTGCGCTACTTCCTGGAGGCGGCCGGGGGCGACGACGCGAGCATCGTGGTGCTGGCGACCGCCTCGGAGACGCCGGAGACCGGGGACCGCTACGCCGACCTCTTCCTGGCCCTGCGCGCCGAGAACGTCGAGGTGCTGAAGCTCGAGACCCGCGAGGACGCCATGGAGGCCGGCCCCGAGGCGCACGACCTGCTGGAGTACGCGACCGGGCTGTTCATCACCGGCGGCAGCCAGCTCAAGCTCTCCTCGGCGCTGGGCGGCACCGAGATCGCGCAGACCATCCGCCGGCGCCACGCGGCCGGCATGGTGGTGGCGGGCACCAGCGCGGGCGCGGCCCTGCTCTCCGAGCACATGATCGCCCTGGGGGAGAGCGGCGCCACGCCGCGCCGCCGGCTGGTCCATCTCGCCAAGGGTCTGGGGCTCGCCCCCGACCTGGTGATCGACCAGCACTTCCGCCGCCGCGACCGCCTGGGACGCCTGCTGACAGCACTTTCTTACAATCCATCCCCCCTCGGGGTGGGAATCGACGAAGATACGGCCGCGATCATCAGCGGCAACGGCGAGCTCTCCGTGCTCGGCGCGGGCGCGGTGATGGTGGTCGACGCCTCGCGGATGAAGTTCACCGACAGCCACGCCATCCACCGCGGCCAGCCGGTCGCCATGATGGGCCTGAAGCTCGACTTCCTCACCACCGGCTGCCGCTACGACCTCAAGAAGCGCGAGGGGATCACCCCGCCCTCCACCATGGTCCATCTCGACCCCATGGACCGCCGCTCGCCGGAAAGGCCGCCGGTGATGGTCGAGGAGGTGGAGGTGGGGGCGGAGGATGGGGGGGAGTAGAACCTCCCTGGGACCGCCCCCCATGGCACACACCTTGCTCAAGAAACCCCCATCTTTGACACCAGGAAACCTTTCTCGGAGAGACGTCGCATCATGAAAATCCTGGAGACTCGGGTCTATCGCGGTCCCAACCTCTACGCCCTCTGGCCCGTCATCCGGCTGCGGATCGATCTCGAGGAATTGGAAGACTTCCCCACGGCCAAGCTGCCGGGATTCACCGATAAGCTGCTGGAGATGATCCCCTCCCTCTGGGAGCACGGCTGCTCCTATGGCGAGGACGGCGGCTTCGTGCGCCGCCTGCGCGAGGACGGGGGGACCTGGATGGGGCATGTGCTGGAGCACATCGCCATCGAGCTCCAGGTCCTCGCGGGCACGCCGGTCACCTTCGGCAAGACCCGCGGCGAGCACCTGCCCAAGGGGCAATATCACGTCGTCTACAGCTACGTGGAGGAGGCGGTCGGGCTCGCGGCGAGAGATCTCGCGGAGCGCATCATCCGCCACATCCTGCCGCCCGAGCGCGCGGACTACGATCCCTCGCCGTTCGATTTCCGCCAGGAGCTCGAGGCGTTCATCGAGCTCGCCCAGCGCCACGCCCTCGGACCCTCGACCGCCGCCCTGGTGCGCGCCGCCGAGGAGCGGGACATCCCCTGGATCCGCTTGAACGAGGGCTCGCTCGTCCAGCTCGGCTACGGCAAATATCAGAAGCGCATCCAGGCGACCCTCACCAGCGAGACCCGCCAGATCGCCACCGAGATCGCCTCCGACAAGCGGCTGACCCAGCGCATCCTGGAGCAGCTCGGGCTCCCCGTGCCCCGGCAGGCGATCGTCTGCGACGCCGAGGAGGCGGTGGAGGAGGCCGTGGATCTCGGTTTTCCGGTGGTGATCAAGCCGCTCGACGGCAACCACGGCAAGGCGGTGGCCACCAATCTCAAGACCCCCGAGCAGGTGCGGGAGGCCTACGAGCAGGCCCACGCCTATGGGGGCCATGTCATCGTCGAGTCCTATCAGACCGGCAACGACTACCGCATCCTGGTGATCGACGGCCGCGTGGTGGCCGTGGCCCAGCGTGTTCCCGGCCATGTGGTGGGGGACGGCCGGAGCACCATCGCCAAGCTGATCCAGGAGGTCAACCGCGACGCCCGGCGCGGCATCGGCCACGAGAAGGTGCTGACCCGCATCGTGGTGGACGAGCAGGCGCGGCGCCTGCTCGACGAGGCCGGGCTGGCCCTCGATTCCGTGCTGCCCGAAGGAAAGGTTTTCTATCTGCGCTCGACGGGCAATCTCTCGACCGGCGGCACGGCGATCGACGTGACCGACATCATCCACGATGACAACCGGATCATGGCCGAGCGGGCGGTCAAGGCGGTCGGCCTCGACGTCGGCGGCGTGGACTTCGTCTCGCCGGACATCTCCCGCAGCTATCGGGAAACCGGCGGCGCGATCGTCGAGATCAACGCCGCGCCCGGCTTCCGTATGCATCTGGCGCCCACCGAGGGGAAGCCCCGCGACGTGGCCGGACCGGTGATCGACATGCTCTTCCCGCGCGGCACCCGCTTCCGCATCCCCCTCGCGGCGATCACGGGGACGAACGGCAAGACCACCACCACCCGCATGGTCGGGCACATCCTCAAGCTCTCCGGCTACACGGTGGGGATGTCGACCACGGACGGCGTCTACATCGACGGCGTGCGCACGGTGCGGGGCGACATGACCGGCCCGTGGTCGAGCCAGATCGTGCTGCGCGACCCCTCGATCGACGCGGCGGTGCTGGAGACGGCCCGCGGCGGCATCGTGCGCTCGGGGCTGGGCTGGCGCAAGTGCAACGTCGGGGCGGTGCTCAACGTGGCCGCGGACCACTTGGGGCTGGGCGGCGTCGAGAGCCTGGAGGACCTTGCCAAGATCAAGCAGATCATCGTCGAGGTCGCCCAGGATTACTGCGTGCTCAACGCCGACGACGAGCGGGTGGTGAAGATGGCTCAGGCCAGCCCGGCCGAGCCGATCTGGGTCACCATGGACTCGAAGAACGAGCTGGTGCGCGACCACGTGCGGGCCCGGGGCAAGGCGGTGGTCCTGGAGGAGGGGCTGAACGGCCGCATGGTCGTGCTCTACCAGGGGGAGCGGCAGATCCCGCTGCTGTGGGCCCGCCAGATCCCGGCCACCATCGAGGGACGGGCGCTGCACAACATCCAGAACGCCATGTTCGCCGCCGCCGTGGCGCACGGCCTGGGAGTGGGGGTGGACAACATCCGCCAGGGGCTGCGCACCTTCTCGACCGACTTCTTCCAGGCGCCGGGGCGGCTCAACTTCTACAACGAGCATCCCTTCCGCGTACTGCTCGACTACGCCCACAACGCCCACGGCATGGAGGCGGTGGCGCGCACCGTCCGCGAGCTCGCCGTCCACGGCCGGCGCCTCGGCGTGATCGCCGCTCCCGGCGACCGCCGCGACGAGGACATCGTGGCCCTCGCCCGCGCCGCGGCCCCCGCCTTCGACCTCATCCTCCTCCGTGAGGACGACGACCTCCGGGGCCGCCAGCCGGGCGAGGTGGCGGGCATCCTGCGCGAAGGGCTCCTCAAGACCGGCTTCTGCCCCGAGCGGATCGTGAACGGCTATTTCAAGGAGGACGAGGCGGTCCGCCGGGCCCTGGAGATGGCGCGGGCCGGAGACCTCCTGGTCATCTTCGGCGACAAGCTGGCGCGCATCTGGGAGCAGATCGTCAGCTTCAAGCCGGGGCCGGAGGTGGGGGAGTGGGTGCGGGAGGAGGCGTTGGTGCTCGCCCGGGCATGAATGCCCGGTGTTGCTGAGGCCGTGATCCTGCTTCGGCGGGGTTGGCGTTCCCGGCCGGTTGGCCCTCATCACCCCGGCCCTCTGCTCCCGGCCTCCCCCCCACCTGACGGGAGAAGAGGGAGATCGACGCGGGTATTTGTCGTAGGGGCGGGGCTTGTCCCCGCCCAG
>JAICSG010001204.1 GCA_025937035.1 Thermoanaerobaculia bacterium
CCTCACCAGAGCCCCGAGGTCACCGCCAGTGGCCGCGCTCGTAGCGCCAATGCCCGCGGCGCTGGTAGTAGCGGGGGGCCACCCAGATGGCACGCGCGTGCGGCGGCCGCACCCAGGCGCCCGGGACCCACGTCCAGTCGGCGCCGACCCAGTCCCAGTACCCCGGCACCCAGTAGTAGCCCGGGCCCGGTGAGCCGATCCCCGCCTCCACCCGCAATCCGGGCGGGCCGCCGCCGACCTCGATGCCGACACCACCGCCGTAGTAGCCGCCATAGCAGCCGGCCAGGGTGGCCAGCGCCAGGACGGCCAGCAACGGCAGGAGAATTCGCAGAGTGATTTTCTTTGCCATGGCCTGCCTCCTTCACCGGTGAAACACGTCTCCACCGGCTTTCCTACGGAGCCTGCAAGGGCCAGGCCGAAGAAGGAGGAGAGAGCGGCGCCGGGGGAAAGGCCCCCGGCGGACGGATGGATCGGGATCAGTTGACCGGCGTGGCGCTGACGGGCGGGACAGATCGATGCGTTTCCGGGAAGCTCCAGGCGGCGCGGGATGTTCTCCTCCTGGCGGCCACCGGGGGAGCTGATATCGTCTATCGTCTTCCATGGCAGGTCGCGATTCCCGATTACATATCACCGAGAGGTGTCATTCATGGACATGGACGAAGAGCAGATCGAAGAGGCGCAGTACGAGGAGCTCTCCGACTTCCTGCTGAAGGCGGTGCGCGAGGCCCTGAAGATGGAGGACGGCGAGGCCTTCCAGGCCTGGGTGCGGGAGGAGGCGCCGCGCCAGCTGCCGGACCTGCTCTCCCGGCTGCCTGACGATCAGGCCCGCCGGGGGTTCCTGCTGGAATTCGGCCGCTCGCTGTGGAATTCCATCCCCCTCCCCGCCAACGGCTTCCGCCCGCGGCCGATCCCGAGCCCCGAGCGCAACGACCCCTGCCCATGCGGCTCGGGGAAGAAGTACAAGAAGTGCTGTGCCGAATGGGCCGAGGGGGCGCCCGATCTGGATCAGGAAGGGCTCTGGATGATGGTGGCCGCGGAGCTCCCCCTGGAGCAGGTGGAGGCCCTGGGCGCCTCGGGCCGGGTGCCGCGCTCGCTCCTGGGGGACGTCGCCACCGGCCTGCTCGACGACGGCGACCCCGAGCGGGCGCTGGCCCTGGTCCGCCCCCTGTTCGACAAGCCGGAGAAGCTGGACGAGCGGGACGCGGCCTCCCTCAACACGCTGTTCGAGGCCTACGACGCCCTCGACCTCCACGAGGAGCGCTGGCAGGAGGCGGAGCGCCTCGTCCAGGCCCTCCGGCCCCCGCTGCGGGCCGTGCTGTGGGAGAACCTGGCGCGGGCCTACGCCGTGGAAGGGGAGATGGAGGAGGCCTGGAAGTCGCTGGAGAGGGCGCGCGAGGACGATCCGGAGAGCCCGGCTCTGGGGCCCCTGGAGGTCAGCCTGCTGCTCGCCGAGGGGCGGACAGCCGAGGCTGGCGAGAGGGCCCGCTACTGGCGGAGCCGCCTGCGGGAGGACGACCTGAGCGAGGCGGGGTTCGAGTTCCTGGCGCGCGTGGGGGAGAACCCCGAGGAGACCCAGCTCCGCTTCTCCTTCGGCGACGAGGTGACCGAGCAG
>JAICSG010001102.1 GCA_025937035.1 Thermoanaerobaculia bacterium
GATCTCAAGCGGTCTGTACCTCGGAGTAGCGTCGGCTCTCGCTCGGCGTCTCGCTCCTCACCAGGGCCACCAGCGCCCCGGCGAGGACCATCGCGAGCAGGGTATTGGGAAGACTTTGCAGCAGGAGCAGGAGGAAGCGGACCAGCGCCCGCGTCAGGGGGGCGCCGGAGAGCAGGGCGTCCGCCGCAGCCCCCAGCGGGAAGAAGACGATCGCCAGGGCGAGCGCGGCGACGACGGTGACCAGGAAAAGGGCGATCACCGTCCCCAGGCGGCGGCCGAGCACGGCGATCCCCCGCCGCGAGGCGGCCCGCAGGCTGGAGCCGTCGCGCGCCAGATCCGCTTGCGCCAGGTGGACCCAGAGGCCGAGCACCAGCGCCAGGAATCCCATCGGCAGGGCGCCGCCGCAGCCGATCCCGAAGGCCGCCGGGCTCCCCCACGCCGCGCCGCCCACTCCCAGGAAGATCATCCAGAGCAGGACCGCTCCCCCCAGCAGGAAGGCGAAGACGCCGAACAGGAGGAGCATGCCGAAGAACCGCCACACGTAGAGCCCACCCCAGCCGAGGAAGTCGCGCAGGCTGAAGGTGCGGAAGAATTCCTTGCGCCGCCGCGGGCCGGGGAGGGCCTGGCGGTCCGCCGAGGCGAGCACGCCGTAGGCGCCGGCCTGGAAATACGCGTGGAGGAGCAGCGAGGCGAGCCAGACCGCCAGCATGGCGGCCAGGGCCAGCAGCAGGGCGGGCGAGAGGTCCGCCAGCCGGCGGGCCAGCGCCTCGGCCCGGCGGGCGGCGTCCCCTGAGCCCATCAGATTCGCCCCCACGATCAGCAGGGGGAGGAAGAGGCCGAGGGCCATCAGCACGGTGAGCAGAACCCATTCGAGCCATTGGAGGAGCACGAGCTCCCAGTTGGCCGAGAGGTTGGTCCAGCCGCGGCGCAGGCAGTCGACGGCGGAGAGCCTCATCGCAGGTGCGCCCCGTGCACCGCGTGCTCGCGCCGGAAGTCCTCGACGGCGTCGAGCACCACCGGCTGGGCCATCTCGTAGAGCCGGCTGACGAGCATGGCGGGGAGACGGGTGGACAGGAGCACCGTCTCGTCGAAGGCGGGCGCTCCCTCGGGATCGCGCCCGCGATCGAGGGTCTTCGGAAGCATCGTGGTCCGGCCGGCGACCTGGACGCGCTCGGGCCTGGGAGCGGCCGCGTCCAGGCGGTAGTTGGTGGTGAACAGGGTCGGCAGCCGCCGGGTGTAGCGGTTGTTGATGATCAGATAGAGGATGTCGCGCACCCAGGGGGTCGGCTGCTGGGCCCCCAGCTCGTCGAGGACCAGGAACGGCACCTCGGAGAGGGGATCGAGCACCTGCCGCTTCGACTCCAGGGAATCGGAATCGAAGGTCGACTGGATCTGGTGGATCAGGGAGGTGAATTCGACGAAGCGCCCGCGCAGATGGTAGCGCTCGACCAGCTCGACCAGGATGGAGGCCGCGAGGTGGGTCTTGCCCACGCCCGGGGGGCCCACGAAGAGGAGCCCTGACTGCCGAAAGCCCGAGCCCTCCTGGATGAACCCGTCGACGTAGTCCTGGGCGATCTTGCGCGCCGCGAAGAGCTGGGGGTCCTGCCGCGAGCGGTTGCTGGAGACGTGGAAGTTGGTCAGCCGGCAGTGCCGGTAGCGGGGGGGAATCCCCGCCGCCGCGATCAGCCGGGGGACGATGTCCCGCTGGCGGCAGGCGCAGGGCCGGGCGGTGCCGGCGCGGCCGTCCGAGACGAGGACCCAACCCCGTCCGCCACATTCGGGGCAAGGCTCTTCGAATGCTTCCGGAAGCATGCCGAAATCGTAGCATGCCCAAACCCTCACCCCTGGGGTGA
>JAICSG010001205.1 GCA_025937035.1 Thermoanaerobaculia bacterium
GCCACGGCGTTCTTCCGCTTCGGCCACGAGGGGAAGGGGGGGCTCTACGCCCCCGACGTCGCCGCCCAACTGGCCGATCTCGACCCCATGGAGTCGGTGATCCAGGGTTTCGACGAGGCTGTGGCCCGCGAGGACCTCGACCGCATGCTCCAGGCGGACGTCGCCACCCGGCTGCCCGAGCACTCGCTGATGCTCTCCGATCGCATGACCATGGCGCGCGGCCTGGAGGCGCGCTCCCCCTTCCTCGACCACCGCCTGGCCGAGCTCGTGGCCACCGTGCCCACCAGCCTCAAGATGCGGGGGAAGACCCTCAAGTATCTGCTGCGCCGGGTGGCCTCCCCGTACCTTCCCGAGGCCATCCTCAAGCGGCCGAAACAGGGGTTCATGTTCCCCCTCGGCTACTGGATGAAGGGGCCGCTCCTGCCGGTGCTGCGATATCTGCTCGCCTCCTCGGTGCTGATCGAGGAGGGGATCTTCCGCCGCGAGCCGGTGGAGCGGCTGATCGAGGAGCACGTCGCGGCCCGGGCCGACCATCACGCGCGGCTCTGGATGATCCTCAACGTCGAGATCTGGTACCGCATGTACGTGCGGGGCGAGCGCCTGGAGGACCTCACCGGCCTGCTGCGCGAGCGCCTGGGGTCGGCCGCCTGATGGAGACGCGCGCCCGGCTGGGCCTCGCCCTGCGCCTCGCCGTCTCCGCCGCCCTGGTCCTCTGGATTCTCCGCCGCACCCCCTTCCAGGAGGTGGGAGCCGCCTTCCGCTCGGCCGACCTCCGCTTCGTCCTGCTGGCGCTGGCGCTCCAATTCCTCGACACCCTGGTGAGCGTCCGCCGCTGGCGCCTGCTGATCCGCGCCCAGGGAGGCGAGGCGCCGTTCGCCGGCCTCGTCCGCGCCTATTTCGTGGGGATTTTCTTCAACAATCTCCTCCCCTCGACGATCGGCGGCGACACCGTGCGGGTGGTCCACACCGTCCGCTCCGGGGTGGGGCGGGCCCGGGCGCTGACGGTCATCTTCGTCGACCGTTTTCTGGGGCTGCTGGCGCTGATGCTCTTCGCCGTCCTGGGGGCCCTCGCCTCCGGACGGCTCACCGCGCGGCTGCCGTCGCTCCTCGCCTGGGTCCTCGGCGGCGCCGTGGTTCTCGGGCTCCTGGCCGCCCTCCTCTTCCTCCGCCTGAATTTCCAGGACAAGTGGGACGTGCTGGCCCGGGCCTTCGGCTGGTCGCTGCTGCTCCAGACCTCGGTCGTGATCGGCGGCTGGTGCCTGGCCCGCGCCCTCCACGCGCCGATCCCTCTGCCCTATTTCTTTTTGATCGTGCCGCTCGCCCTGATCGTGATGATGCTGCCGGTCTCGATCAACGCCATCGGCGTGCGGGAGAACGTCTGGGCCTTCTTCTTCGCCACTTTCGGCGCCACCGCGGCCCTGGGGATCGCGGTCGCCTGGCTCTCCTACGGCCTGGTGCTCTTGCAGGCCCTGATCGGTGGCGCGATCTACGCCTCGGGGCGGCTCCCCAGCTCGCGCCTGCGAGAGGGGGTGGCCGTTTGAGAATCCTCCTTCTCGCCCCGCACCCGTTCTTCCAGCTGCGCGGCACGCCGATCGCCGAGCGGGCGCTCC
>JAICSG010000580.1 GCA_025937035.1 Thermoanaerobaculia bacterium
AGATGGAATACGCTCCGACGTTGCCGGTGGGCCCGCCGCCGAGCCGGAAGCGGGCCTTGAAGCGCGTGTACGCAGCCGGCTTCTTGCCGAGCTGGCCGTCGCCGAAGCGCAGCGCGGCGCTGCCGTCGTTCTCGATCTCCACCACGAATTCGCGCCCGTAGGGCCCGCTCGTCAGCAGGTCGCGGCGAGGGACCCAGACCTCGGCGCGGAGGCCCTGGGAGGCCCCGGAGATCTCCCCCCGCTGCCCCAAGAGGGTCACGGCCGGCAGGGCCTCGTCCACGTTCTGCTCCAGGGCCACGGCCGCGGGCCGCCGCCGGGCCAGCGCCGGATCGAACGGCGCGCGCACGGCGATCCCCGCCGGCAGGAGCGCCCTGTACCGCCCCTCGGGGGGCACCGGAGGGAGCTCCTGCTGGAAGGTCTGCCCCTGGTCGGCCGGCACGATGTTCCCCCGCGCCACGGCGCACGGGACCGTCTCCCCCCGCCGCTGGATCGAGACCGGCAGCGGGAACGGCAGCGCGTCCTCCTCGTACCAGACGATCTCGGTGACCTCCCGGCCTCGCAGGGGGTCCAGGGTGAGGAGAGGCCTGCCGCGGAGCCGCACCGGGTGCGTGTGGGGCGGCGAGCTCTCCATGTGCGCGCCGAGGGCTTGGAGGATCAGCACGTCCCCCGCCCGCAGGCTGGGGAGCCGGCCGGCGAGCGTCGCCGAGGTCGCGCCGCGCGGCAGTACGTAGTCGGGCATCCCCCAGTCATAGAGCTCCATCCGGTTCTGCTCCGGGTGGAGCTCGGCCCCCTCCAGGGTTTCGAAATAACGGCTGATCCAGGTCTGCGCCCCCGACGTCGCGAGCTGCTCCGGCGCCACCACCGGTCCCAGGCTCTGGGTGCGGGTGAGCAGCCCGGTCCCGCGCGGCAGCCGGACGGGAGGGCCGCCGGTCACCTGCACCTGTGCCCAGACCCGGGCGTTGAGGCCGTCGTGGAGCGTGTAGTCGAGCAGCCGCGCGTGCCGCCGCACCGAGATCCGGCGCCGGGCCGTCCCCAGGTAGGCCTCGGTCCCCACGGCGTCCTGGTAGTAGCTGAGGAAGTCGGCGGCGTAGGCCAGGACCTCGACAATGGTGATCCCTAAGTCCGCCGCGTTGCGCTCCCGCCACTGGGGAAAAGTCAGGGTCATGCGCTCCAGCATGAGCTGGCGGAAGCTCTGGTAGTCCTTGGAGAGATAGTCGATCGGCGCGTAGGAGAGCGCGAGATCCGGGAGCGGCGGCGCCGGAGCGGGCACGGGCTGGCCCGAGAGCGCGAAGCGTACCTGCGCGAACAGAGGATCGACGTCCGGCACGCCGGTCAGCCGGAGGATGTAGAGATCGTCCCCCTGCGCCCGCCGCTCTCGCCACACCCGCAGGTGGAGCGGCTCCTCGGGCCTGGCCGGAGCCGCGAGCGATTCGATCCGCAGATCGGCCGGCGAGCCGTCGATACGGAACAGGAGCACGTTGGCGCGGGTCAGCCCCGGCGGGACCGCGGGCTTCCCGGCCACCGACGAAGGGATGAAGAACACCGTGAGCTCCCAGTGGCCGTCCGGCAGCCGCGCGGCATCGACGTGGCTGAGCCCCACCACGCGCGGGTTGCTGGAGACCTCCAGCCGCCGGAGGTCGAGGCCTTGAGCCGGCGCCATCTCGGCCGTGAGGATCACGGCACCGGCCTCGGACGCACGAAGGTGGCCGTCCCGCTCCGCCCCGTGCGCTGGACCACGTACTGCACCGTGATCTCCAGCGTCGCCCCCGGCGACTGGAAGCTCAGCGACCTCACCTGGATCAGCGAGCCCAGCCAGCGCTGGAGCTCGCCCTGGATCAGGAACTGGTTGGCGGTGGCGAGCGCGTCGTTGTCGGGAGCGAACAGCAGGCGGATCACGCCGCAGCCGAAGGTGGGGCGGTTCACGCGCTCTCCCGGGGAGGTGAACAGGAGCTGCTCGATGAGCTGCTCGACGTGCGCGTCGTAGGGCGCGTCCGCGACCTGGCCGCGATCGTCGATGTGGAACGGGTAGGCGATCTCCATGGCGAGGCTCAGAAGGGGGCGACCAGGACCGGCATGCTGTCCTCGAACAGGCCGCCGGTGACCTCGACGATGCCGTTCATCGCGTGCGTGATCGCCGTGTAGCTGATGTCGCCGACGGCTTCGATCTCGACGGCGCCCAGCGCGCCGACGTTGATGTCGCCCAGGGCGTTGAGCTCGGCCGCGCCGCCGGCCTTCAGCGTCAGGTCGAGCCCGGCGCTCACACCTGCCTCCAGGCCGGCGGTGATGTTGACCGCCCCGCCGGTGTCGACCGTCACGTCCCCCTCCGGGCTGATCGTCACCGCCGATCCGTTCACCGTGACCGCGCCCGGGCCGGCGTCGACGGTGATCGCGCCGCCGGCCGTGAGCGCCGCCGAGGTACCCCCCTTGAATGTGGCCTGCGTCTCGCCCGACGCCGTGATCTGGCCCTGGGCTTTGACCGTGGCATCGCCTTGCGAATCGATCTCCACCGTCCCCCCGGAGAGCGTGAGCCCCTCCTGGGCCGTGCCGGTGATCGCGTTGCTCGTCGCCTGGATCGACTGGAGCTGCATCTGGACCTGGGTCTGGCTCTGGCCGTTCGGATCCTGGCTCACCGTCAGGGTGATCCCGTTGTTGGGATCGAGCAGCGCCGTGGAGACGCCGCAGACGACCTTCACCCCGCTGTTGTCCATCGTCACCGTGATCGGCGTCTGCACCGCCGGGCTCGCCACCGTGAGGGTCACGCCTCCCTGGTTCTGCTGCGTGTCGTTGAGGATCAGGGTGATCGTGTCGGTCTTGAGGAACTTCACCTGCGACATGTCCTGGCTGTTGAGGCTCTGGAGATTCGACGGGATGTCGCCGACCTCCCAGAAACAGCCGCTCCAGACCGGATAGTTGGGGTTCCCCCCCTCGAACTCGATCCAGACGCTGGCGCCGAGCGGCGGCATGGCGAAGAAGCCGACGTTCTGGCCGGCGTAGGGCACGCAGGGGAGGGCCCAGTTGGTGAGCATCCCCTGGAAGGCGGCCAGCGTCGCCCGGACGCGGCCGAGGGCCTGGGTGTCGTTGTTCTCCGCCACGATGCCGCGGTACTTGCCGAAGAACCGGTTGCCGGCCGTCTGGATGGGTTGGGGCATGAGAGGTCTCCTAGCTCGCCAGCTTCTGCACCGTGCTCCCCACCCCCTCGCGGGCGATGACGAAGCTCTGCTTGTAATTCCAGCGGCCGAGCTGAAGATGGATCCGGTGCCTCACCGACTGCACGCAGTACAGGCCGTCGTAGGTGGTGCCGGTGCCGCGGACCCCCACGGTGCCCGAAGGCTGCAACAGGCCGCCATAGCGCAGCACGTCGAGATCCCCCTCGCCCACCACCACCTGGTCGGTCGAGCGGTCGACGATCCCCTGCGCCATCGCCTGACCCTGCACGGGGGAGAGCCCCGGCGCCTGGATCAGCGTGCCGCGCGACTGCACGCTCATGGGGTCGAACGACGTGGGGTTCGAGGTCAAGTCCTCCGGCGCCACCAGGCCCGGGGTGTTGGCCAGCGCCGGCGAGCGGGTGCTGCTCGCGACCACCACCTGCACCGGGCCGTTCTGGGACGGGTCCTGCGATTCAATCTGCAACACCTCGCCGTAGGAGACGGTCGGCGCCAGGGCATCGAAACGGAAGCGGATGGCGTCGACGTTGGTC
>JAICSG010000537.1 GCA_025937035.1 Thermoanaerobaculia bacterium
CCTCCGGGAGCCGGGTTCACCCGGCTTTCGGTTGAATCGTAGCCCGGGCATTCATGCCCGGGCGGGGAGGCCCAGCGTAGAATGCCCCCATGCGCACCCACCCCGCCGCCCTCCTCCTGTCATTCCTCCTCGTAAGCCAGGCCGGCTCCGCCGCATCCGCGGCTCCCCCACCCCTCGACCACGCCCCCCTTGTCCGCGAGCGGGCGGCGGCCTGGCTCAAGCCGGACGACCTCGTCCTGGGGGTGGAGATCGGAGGGGATGCGCGCGCCTATCCGCTCTCCATCCTTGAGCGGCACGGCGTGGCCAACGACACGATCGACCGGGTTCCGGTGGCCGTGGCCTTTTGCCGGCCGTGCGGCTCGATCGTCGCCTATCGCACGGACACACCCAAGGGGACCCTGATCCTCGCGGATTCCGGGAAGATGCGCGACGGCGATCCGCTGCTGACGGATCGCCAGACCGGGACGCTCTGGCGGCAGCTCACCGGGACGCCGGTGGAGGGGCCGCTCGCCGGCTCCGGGATCCAACTCCAGCCGGTCCCCGTGGTGTTGACGACCTGGACGCGCTGGTTCCAGTCCCACCTGGAGAGCCGGGTGCTGGCGCAGGAGACCGCCCCTCCGGCCGTCGCCGCCCAGCCGGCGAGCGAGCCCGCCGGCCCCTGGGTCTACGGGGTGACGGCCGGCAACGCCACGAAGGCCTATCCGGTCGATCTCGTGGCCAAGCTGGGGGTGATCGACGACGAGATCGGCGGCCGGCCGGTCGTGGTCGTGTCCGAGCCCGGGGCCGATCCCAAGAGCCGCACGGTCCGGGTCTATGAGCGCGTCGACCGAGTTTTCACCCGCTCGGGGCGTGCCTTCCTGGGCGCCAGCTTCGTGAACGATCAGGGCGGCCGCCCCTGGAAGATCGCCGAGGATGCGCTCACCGCCCCGGACGGCCAGAAGCGCGCCCGGATTCCCGGCAAGCTCGCGACCCAGGCCGCGTGGAAGGCGGGGTATCCGGAGGCGGCTACGTATGTGGAGCCGAAGGCGCCGTAGGGGGACGGCAAGCCTTTTGCACACAGCATCGGTCCCACTCCCTCTGCGTCGAGGGACAGGTACCGATGCACCGTCCGAAGCCACAGAATCTCTGGCACGTCGCTCGTGAGACGGTCGCCAACTGGAGCCAGCACAACGCCACCACGCACAGCGCGGCGATCGCTTATCTGTCGCTGTTCTCGCTGGCGCCGCTGCTGATCCTGATCGTCGCCGTCTCGGGCTGGGCCTTCGGCGCGGAGGCGGCCCGGGGAGAGGTGCAGCGGGAGCTCGGACGCTTCATCGGCCAGGACGCGGCGGTGGCCGTCGAGGGGCTGGTGGCCGCCAGCGCCAAGCCGCACACGGGCAGGATCGCCGCGGCGATCGGCACCGCGACCCTGCTGCTGAGCGCCACCGGGGTGCTCATGCAGCTCCAGGACACCCTCAACACCGTCTGGGAGGTCACCCCCAAGCCGGGCTTCTTCCTCAAACGGCTGCTCAAGAAGCGTCTGCTCTGCTTCGGGATGATCCTCGGCGCCGGCGCCCTGCTGCTGCTGTCGCTGGCGGTGAGCGCCGGGATCGCCGCTCTGCAGAAGTTCCTGGAGGCGCGGTTCGAGATCGGCCTCTCGAAGCTGGTGGGCGGCGCGGACGTGGTGCTCTCCTGGCTGCTGATGGCCCTGCTGCTCGCCATGGTCTACCGGCTGCTGCCGGACGTCGAGATCGGCTGGCGCGAGGTGGCCTGGGGGTCCGCGGTGACCTCCGTGCTGTTCACCCTCGGCAAATACGCGATCGGTTTCTATCTCCAGCGCACGGGCGTCACCTCGACCTACGGGGCCGCCGGATCGCTGGTGCTGGTCCTGGTCTGGATCTACTACTCCTCTCTGATCTTCCTGCTGGGCGCCGAATTCACCCGCGTCCACTCGCGCCGCTATCGCGAGGGCCGGGCTCCGGCCTCGCCCGGCGCCGTGCGGGTGGCCACCATCCAGGTGCCCCTGGAATCAGAGTCTTCCTCCGTTTCCGTGAAGGGATGATGAAAGCCAGCTCTCTCGCCCCCCGTGCCCTGGTCCTCGGGGCCAGCCTCGCCTTCCTCGCTCTCCCCCTCCACGCCGACAAGGTCAAGGTGGAAGTCAAGGTCCACGGCGACAACCTCCGCCGCGAGCTCAAGAACAACATCCTCTCGTCGCTCAGCCTGGAGAAGGAAAACGACGGCAAGCTGACGCCGGAGCGCATCCGGCGGCTCTACGCCCAGGCTCCCGACGAGATCGGCGACGCCCTCCAGCCGTTCGGCTATTTCAAGCCGCAGGTCCGCCCCGAGCTCCACCAGGACGGAACGACCTGGACGGCCAATTTCGACGTCGACGCCGGCCCGCCGATCAAGATCGCCAGCGTCGATCTCCAGATCACGGGCGCGGGCGCCAGTGATCCGGAGTTTCAAGACCTGGAGAGCCACTTCCCCGTCCAGCGGGGGGACGTCTTCATCAGCCCCACGTACGAGGGGGCGAAGAAGCGGCTGACCGACATCGCGGCCGGGGAGGGGTATCTCGACGCCGCCTTCCAGCAGAACCAGGTCCGGGTCGACCTCGAGCGCTACCAGGCGGACGTGGTCCTCCATTACGACACCGGCCCGCGCTACCTCTTCGGCCCGGTCTACTTCCATCAGGACGTGCTCAACGGCAGCCTGCTGACCGGCTATCTCAACTTCACCCCGGGCGAGCCGCTGGACGTCAACAAGGTGCTCCAGCTCCAGAACGCCCTCTCGGACAGCCCCTACTGGGCCCGCGTCGAGGTGGTGACCCGCAAGGACCAGGCAGAGGGGCTGGAGGTGCCGGTCCAGGTCAACCTGGTGCCGGCCAAGCCGCTGCGCTTCAGCGGCGGCGTGGGATATGGAACGGATACCGGCCCGCGGGTCAAGGGCGCCTGGGACTTCCGGCGGATCAACCGCCGGGGGCACCGCGCCCACGTCGAGACCAACGTGTCGCAGATCGAGCAGAACCTCCTGGCGAGCTACCAGATCCCCGGCGCCTATCCGCGCACGGACACGCTCTCGTACAACCTCGGCTACGACCGGCAGGACACCAACACCCTCCAGAGCATGGCGGGGCTGGTCGGCGCCCAGTACACCTTCCTGCGGCGGGGGTGGACCCAGACCTACGCCCTCAATTTCGAGCGGGAGAGCTACAAGGTCGGGCTCGACCATGGGGTCTCGAACCTCCTGGTGCCGAGCGCGGGCTACGAGCGCGTGCAGGCCGACGACCGCATCGACACCACCAACGGCTTCCGGGCCCGCTTCACGCTGCAGGGCACGGAGAAGAACCCGCTCTCCGACGTCTCGTTCGTCCAGGGGCTGATCGACGGCAAGGTGATCCGCACCGTGGTGCCCCGGAACCGCCTGATCGGCCGCCTCCAGATCGGCTACACGGCGACCGACAGCTTCCGCCGGCTCCCGCCCCGCTTCCGGTTCTTCGCCGGCGGCGACCAGAGCGTGCGCGGGTACCGCTACCAGTCGCTGGGGCCCAAGGACGAGGCCAACAACGTGATCGGCGGCCAGGCGCTCGCCGTGGCGAGCCTCGAATACGAATTCCGGTTCCGCCCCAAGTGGGGGGTGGCCGTCTTCTACGACACCGGCAACGCCTTCCCCCGCTTCAACAGCGGCGAGCTGGCGCAGGGCGCCGGCTTCGGGGTCCGCTGGATCTCGCCGATCGGCCCCGTCCGCGCCGACATCGCCACGGCGCTTTCCGATCCGCGCCACCCCATCGTGTTTCACCTCAACATCGGACCTGACCTATGACGCCTGAAGAAACGACTCCTCCACCGTCCGATACCCCCCCCGCGACCCCGCCGCGCAAGCGCCGCCGCTGGCTGCGCTGGACGCTCGGCGTGCTGGCCTTCCTGGTC
>JAICSG010000407.1 GCA_025937035.1 Thermoanaerobaculia bacterium
CGCCCCGAGGGGAGGCGCTACAAGGGGGCGCTGACCAACGTGGACAGCCCGCTGCTCCGCTTCCTGGGGGTGAGCGTCCTCATCTCCAGCCGCCACGCGCCGAAGCCCAAAGGGTGGCCCCGGCTCGACCACAACGAATTCGCCCCCATGCGGCTGTTCGGGGATCCCGATCCCCTGCCGCGCTGGTTCCTTCCCACCAGCGCCGTGATGGCAGATCCTCGCGAGCCCTGGGAGGCCGTGGCGGCTCTGGAAGACCCCCGCCAGGTAGTGCTCACCAATCCCGGCTGGCGGCCGCCCGAGCGCCCCTGGGACCCGGGGGCCGTCCGCTGGACGGGCGGGCGGGGGCGCCTGCGTCTGGAGTTTCCGGCGGACGGCTGGAAGCTGATCGCCAGCTCCATCCCCTATTCGGAGGGCTGGACGGCCGAGGCCGGCGGGCGCCGTCTGCGGACCGTGCCGGTCGACGCGGCGTTCTTGGGAATCGTCGCCGGACCGGGGACCGGCGCCGCCGAGGTGCGCTTCGAGCCTCCGGGCTTCCGGGCCGGCCTCGTCCTCTGCGCCGCCGCGCTGCTCCTGGGGGCGGGTCTCGGCGTACAATCCGCCATTCGATCCAGGAACCAGTGCTCATGACTCCCGAGCAACGACGGATCTGGCTAGGCCGCGCCCTGCCCTGGGCCCTGCTGATCCTCTTCGCCCTGCGCGGCCTGGCCGCCATGCAGACGGACGGCACCACCGCCGACGAGCCGCTCCACCTCGGCTACGGCGAGCGCGGGCTGACGGCGGGGACGTTCATTCGCGCCAATGACACCCTGAACTCCAAGATGCCGGTCTCGATGCTGAACGCCCTCCCCGAGGTCCTGGCCAACCGGAGCGGCACCCTGAGCTGGTCCCGGCGGCTCTTCCTCGCCCGCCTCCCCTCCCTGCTCCTCGGCGTGCTGCTCGGCTGGCTGGTGTGGAGCTGGGCGCGGGCCCTCTTCGGGCCACGAGGGGGCGCGCTGGCGCTCCTGCTCTACACCTTCTGCCCCAACGTCCTGGCCCATAGCCATCTGGTCACCACCGACATCTCGACCACCCTCAGCATGCTCGCGGCGGCCTATGCCCTGTGGCGCTATCTGGATCGGCCGAGCCGCGGGCGCCTGCTGGTGGCGATGGCGGCCTTCGGGCTCGCCCAACTGACCAAGACCACGGCGGCCTTCCTGTTCCCCATCTTCGCCCTGATCCTGGCTCTCCGCCTGCGCTCCCGGAAGGACCTGCTCCGCGCCGCTGGCCTGCTCCTCCTCCTGGGCCTTGGCGCCGTGGTGGTGATCAACGCCGGCTTCTTTTTCGAAGGGACCGGCACCCCTCTGAAAGGCTATGCCTTCGTGAGCGACAGCTTCCAGAAGCTCGCCGCGACACCCGTGCTGCGGGACATCCCGATCCCCCTCCCCTACGGCTACGTCCAGGGAATCGACATGGTCTCGCGCGACTCGCGGGCCCCCTACTGGAGCTACCTGCGGGGGCGCCACACCGACCAGGGATTCCACTCGTATTTCCTCTGGGCCTTCCTGGTCAAGGTCCCCGTCGCCACCCAGATCCTCCTCCTGCTGGCCTTGGGACTGTGGGCCTCCGGCCGGCTCCGCGCGCCGGGCGCCGACGACTTTCTGCTGGTGCCGGTGGTCTTTCTGCTCCTCTACTTCAGCCTTCTCTTCCGGATCGGCGTCGGCGTCCGCTACATCCTGCCCATCTTCCCCTTCCTCTTCGTCTTCGCCGGCCGGGTCGCGGCCTTCCGTCCGCCGTCCCGGACCCGGGCGCGCTGGCAGATGGCGATCGTGGGGGCCCTGACGCTCTGGCTGGCGGTCTCCTCGCTCTCCGTCCACCCGCAATACATCCCCTATTTCAACGAGATCGCCGGCGGCCCGGCCAATGGCTGGCGCTGGCTGCTCGACTCGAACCTCGACTGGGGGCAGGACGAGGACTACGTCCGCAACGTCTGGCTGCCCAGGAGCCCCGTCCCCGTGCGGCTCAACCCGGGAGCTCCCACCACCGGCCGCATCGCGGTGGACCTCAACCGCCTGATCGGCCTCGATCCCGGCATCGCCGATCGCTACGCCTGGCTGCGGGAGAATTTCAAGCCGGTCGAGAAGATCCGCTGGACCTGGTGGGTCTTCGACGTCACCCAGGCCGAGCTCGACCGCTGCTGCGCCGACCGGCCGCGGACCATCGAGAACCCGGACGGCGATCTCGCTCTCTCCGGACAGCCGTTCGGCGGGGCGGAGGGCGCCAGAGTCCGCTTCGAGGAGCGGCTCAACGACCTCTCGCTCGGCACCGGCGATCCGGCGGACGCGGCGCGCACCCTGCCGCCGCGGCCAAAGCCCGTGAAAGCCTGGTTCGGCGTCCTCTGGGCCAGCCCGCAGACGGTCGGCCGCGTCGTGGCCTATCCGGGCTTCAACAGCCAGGGGCCGGAGGCCCGCAAATTCCTGGCCCTCGACTACGTCTTCCAGTCCTGGGACGGCGCGCGGTGGACCGACATCCCTGGCACCCGGGTGACGGGCAATGCGTCGCCGCGCGTGGAGCACCGCTTCCCACCCCTGCGGACCCTCGGAATGCGGATCCTGATCGAGCGCGAGCGCAACGCGGACGGCGTCGAGTCCGGCGGCGGCTTCCGCGCCGCTTGCCTGGAGATCGCCGCTTACGAGAGGTGATCAGGGCGGTGGCGTCCGGAGGGCGGCCCAGGCCGCGGCGTCCCCCTGGAACACGTTGAGGTCGACCGGCCCGCGAATCCCCTTTACCCGGCCGTTGCTGGCGTACTGCCAGATCGTCCACGGCCGGCTCCCGAGCCAGCGGGGGGAGCGGAAGATGTCCCGGATCCAGAGGGGCGACGAGCGGAAGGGGTCAGCCGTCTTCCGGCGGTAGGCGTCATAGAGCTCATGGGTCATGTAGAGCACGGGCTCCCGCCGGTGCGCCGCCCGCACCGTCTCCAGGAAGACGGCGATCTCCCGGGAGAGCCGGGGCCAGTCGGGCGAGCGGTCGCAGTTGCCGCCGAATTCGAGATCGACGGCGGGCGGCAGCGCGTCCGGCATCACGGGGACGGTCGCCAGGAAGTTGCGCGCCTGCGAGGCGCCGTCGCGGCAGAAGGTGAAGAAGTGATAGGCGCCCACGGCCAGCCCCGCGGCCCGCGCCTGGGACCAGTTCGCCCGGAACTGTGAATCCACGAAGTCCCCTCCCTCCGTGGCCTTGATGTAGGCGAAGACCATCCCCTCCCTGCGGACCGCGGCCCAGTCGATGGTCCCGCGGTGATGGGAAACGTCGATGCCGCCGATGGGATAGCGCTCGGCCGAGGGATAGTTGAAGCGCACCCAGCCGTGCTCGTACGCCTGATAGGCCGCGATCACCGCACCGACGGCGAGCAGGATGAGGAGAGAGCTCCGCTTCATCGTTCGGGGGGAGGCTAGCACGGGTTCGCCATCTTCCGGAGGCCCGCGGGAACAGGGGGCGAGCCCTCCCGGGTTTCAGAGGACGTGGAAGGCGAAATTCAGCCCCCAGAAGGAGGGTTCATGGACCAGACGTGTGAGATTCCCAAGGGGCGGCACCTGGCGCCGCACGAGTTCCCCGATCCGGCGATCGACGTGGCTCCCACCGCGGAGCCCCAGACGGCCGTGCTGGCCGGCGGCTGCTTCTGGTGTGTCGAGGCGGTCTTCAAGGAGGTCGAGGGCGTCCAGGAGGTGACCTCGGGCTATTCGGGCGGCACCGCCCAGACGGCCGACTACGAGACGGTCTGCTCCGGGCGGACCAACCACGCGGAGGCGGTCGAGGTGCGTTTCGACTCCAACCGGGTGAGCTACGGCCAGTTGCTCAAGCTGTTCTTCTCGGTGGCCCACGATCCCACCCAGCTCAACCGCCAGGGCGCGGATCAGGGGCGGCAGTACCGCTCGGCGGTCTTCTACACCGACGAGGAGCAGAAGCGGGTGGCGGAGGCCTACATCCAGCAGCTCAACGCCGCCGGCGCCTACGACTCACCCGTCGTCACCGAGGTGGCCCCTCTGGAGGCCTTCTATCAGGCCGAGGCCTACCACCAGGACTACGCGGAGCGCCACCCCATGCAGCCCTACATCATGTTCACCTCGACGCCCAAGGTGGCAAAGCTCCGCAAGCACTTCGCGGACCGCCTGAAGGCGTGACCCCCAAGTGAAGGAAGGCCGGAGAGGACGGCCCGGCGATCCGTCCTCTCCGGTGCATCGTCTGTCAAGGAGCTGATGCGCCTCGCGGGCCGATCCTGGATGCGAGGTGAGGCGCCGGGGGATTCTTACGGATGAGAGGGCGTCAGCGTTGGGTTGCGGTGAAAGCGGGACCGGAGGCGATCTCCGGTCCCGCATTGGGCAGGGCTTAGCCGACCAGCGGGCAGTGGCCGTTGAGCGGCTTCGTGCAGGACAGGCAAGGGTTGCCGTCGGGTGAGGTGCCGCAGAGATTGCAGCAGAGCTGGCCCTTCGGACAGTCGGCGCTGCTGCTGCAGCCGCTCTTGAACAGGGGAGCGGGCGTCAGGTCGCTCGGAGCCTGGGTCTGCCCGCCCGCCAGGGTCGCCAGGAACTGCGCGGTCGCCGCGTCGATCGCCGGGGCGGGGGCCGTCGTTGGAGCCTGGGCCATGGCCTTTGCGAACGGGGTGAGGGCAAGGAGGGCCAGGAGGACTAGAACGAGCTTCTTCATGCGCTTCATCTCCTTGAAAGTGCTTGCCTGGCCGACAGAACGGGACCGGAGGCGATCTCCGGTCCCGC
>JAICSG010000201.1 GCA_025937035.1 Thermoanaerobaculia bacterium
CATCCTTATATTCTTTGAGCTTGCGCTGCAACGTCCGCAGGCCGATCCCCAGGATGTCCGCCGCCTTGGCGCGGTGCCCCCCGGTGCGGTCCAGGGTCTCCAGGATGGCGTGACGCTCGATGTCCGCCATGGTGCGCGGCTCGCCGGCCACCGCCTGCACGGGCGTGCCGGTGGTCGAGATCGTCGAGGACTCCCGCACCTCGACCGGCAGGTCGGCCGGGGTGATCTCGTCCCCCTGGCTGAAGACCACCGCGGACTCCATGACGTTGCGGAGCTGCCGCACGTTGCCCGGCCAGGGATAGCGGGCGAGCAGCTCCAGGGCCCCCGAGCCCAGCCGCTTCGGCGCCTTGCCGTGCTCCTGGCAGAACAGGGTCAGGAAGTGCTCGGCAAGCTGGCTGATGTCCCCGGGGCGCTCGCGCAGCGGCGGGATGCGCAGGGTCACCACCTTCAGGCGGTAGTAGAGGTCCTCCCGGAAGCGCCCCTCGGCGACCTCCTTCTCCAGGTCGCGGTTGGTGGCCGCGATCAGCCGGAAGTCGACCGGGATCAGCTCGCTGCCGCCGACCCGCATCACCTGACGCTCCTCCAGCACCCGCAGGAGCTTGACCTGGAGCTCGGGGTAGAGCTCGCTGATCTCGTCCAGGAAGAGGGTGCCACGGTGGGCGAGCTCGAACTTGCCGATCTTGCGGGTGACGGCGCCCGTGAAGGCTCCCCGCTCGTGGCCGAACAGCTCGCTCTCCAGGATGTCGCTGGGGATGGCGCCGCAGTTGATCGCCAGGAAGCGCTCGTTGCGGCGGGGGCTCGCCCGGTGGAGGGCGTTGGCCACCAGCTCCTTGCCGGTGCCGCTCTCGCCGATGATGAGGACGCTCGACCGCGTGGGCGCCACCAGCCGCATCTGCTCGAACAGGCGCTCCATGGGCTCCGAGCGGCCGATGATGCTCTCGAAGCCGTAGCGCTTGTCGAGCATCTCGCGCAGGGTCGAGACCTCCTCCTTGAGCTGCTGCTTCTCGATCAGGTTCATCACCCGCTTGCGCAGCTCGTAGAGGTCCACGGGCTTGGTGAGATAGTCGTCGGCCCCCACCCGCATGGCCTCCACCGCCGATTCGATCGAGCCGTAGGCGGTCACCAGCATGATGCTGAGGTCGATCTTGCGCTCCCGGACCTCCTGCAGGAAGGCGAGGCCGTCCATGCCGGGCATCCGGAGGTCGCAGACGGCGAGGCGGGCGTCGTTCTCGTCCAGGAATTCCAGCGCCTTGCGCGCGTCGTCGAAGGTCCGCACGGCGAGGCCCGCTTTCTCCAGAGCGATGGCCATCGACTCGCGGGAGCCGGTTTCGTCGTCGATTACGAGTACCAGGGGTTTGTCGGGCATGCGCGGGTCATTTTGGCACAGATTGCCCCCAGGGGAAGGGAAATCGCCATCTGTCGTAGACTGAGCCTCCTGACACCCATGACCCTCCCCTTCGACTCCCGAGAGACCCGCGACGCCACCACCCTGGAAGGGGTGCTGGAGAGGGTCGTCTTCAGCAACGAGGATAACGCCTGGAGCGTGGTGCGGCTCCAGGTGCCGGGATACCGTGATCTGGTCACCGCCGTGGGCAACCTGCTCGGCGTGCAGCCGGGGGAGAACCTCCGCCTCAGCGGAAGCTGGATCAACGATCCCAAGTACGGCCGGCAGTTCCGGGTCGCCTCCTACGCCACGGTCACGCCGGCCACGCTCAACGGCATCGAGAAGTATCTGGGATCCGGCCTGATCCGGGGGATCGGCAAGGTGATGGCCTCGCGGCTGGTGGCGGCGTTCGGCCTGGAGACGCTCGACGTCATCGAGAGCCGGCCGGAGCGGCTGACCGAGGTGGAGGGGATCGGCCCCAAGCGCCGCAAGGAGATCGTCCGCGCCTGGGAGGAGCAGCGGGAGATCAAGGAGGTGATGGTCTTCCTTCAGTCGCACGGGGTCTCCACCCACTACGCGATCAAGATCTACAAGGCCTACGGCGCCCACGCCACCCGGCTGGTGCAGGAGAACCCCTATCGGCTGGCCACGGACATCTACGGCATCGGCTTCAAGTCGGCGGACAAGATCGCCGCGGCGCTCGGCATCCCCAAGGACGCCCCGCAGCGGATCGAGGCCGGCACCCTCTACCTGCTCGATCAGGGGGGCGACCGCGGCCACGTCTTCCTGCCACGCAAGACTCTGATCGAAGAGGCCGAGAAGCTCCTGGAGGCGGCGGCCGGCGGGGTGGAGACCGCCATCGCGGCGCTCGCCGAGACCGAGCAGATCGTGCTGGAGGAGATGCCTGACGAGACAGCGGTCTTCCTCAAGTCGCTCCACGCGGCGGAATCGGGGGTGGCGGCGCGCATCCGAACCCTGCTCATCCAGCCGATGCTGCCGCTGGAGATCGATCTCGACCGGGCCCTCGACTGGTTCGAGAAGCAGGAGCGGATCGACCTCGCCCGCCAGCAGCGGCAGGCGATCCGCGCCGGGCTCACCCGCAAGGCGCTGGTGATCACGGGGGGGCCGGGCACCGGCAAGACCACTCTGGTGCGCGGCATCGTGCGCATCCTGGAGAAGAAGCGCCAGAAGATCCTCCTCGCCGCCCCCACCGGCCGCGCCGCCAAGCGCCTCTCCGAGGCCACGGGGGGCGAGGCCACCACCCTCCACCGGCTGCTCGAATTCAATCCCCAGACCCGGTCCTTCGACCGCAACCGCGAGCACCCGCTCTCCTGCGACCTGCTGATCGTGGACGAGGCGTCGATGCTCGACACGGTGCTCGCCCACCACGTGCTGCGGGCGGTGCCGGACCACGGCCGGCTGATCCTGGTGGGGGACGTGGACCAGCTCCCCTCGGTGGGCCCCGGGCGGGTGCTGGCCGACCTGATCCGCTCCGAGGCGGTCGAGGTGGTGCGGCTGACCGAGATCTTCCGCCAGGCCGAGCGCAGCCTGATCGTGGTCAACGCCCACCGGGTGAATCAGGGGGTGATGCCCATCCTGGAGTCGGTGGACAGCCAGGGGGACTTCTTCTTCATCGAGCGCACGGAGCCGGAGGCGATCGTGGAGACCATCGCCGAGATCGTGGCCAAGCGCATCCCGGGGCGCTTCGGCCTCAATCCGGTCGAGCAGCTCCAGGTGCTCACCCCCATGAACCGGGGCTCCCTCGGCACCGACAACCTGAACGCCACGCTGCGCGGCCTGCTCAACCCCGAGGGCCCGATGGTGACCCGCGGCGGGCACAGCCTGCGGGTGGGCGACAAGGTGATGCAGGTGCGGAACAATTACGATCTGGAGGTCTTCAACGGCGACATCGGCCGGGTGTGCGCCATCGACGAGGTCGACCAGATCGTAAAGGTGATCATCGACGGCCGCGAGGTGGCCTACGACTACGGCTCGCTCGACGAGCTCGTCCTGGCCTATGCCTGCACGATCCACAAATCCCAGGGGAGCGAGTACCCCTGCGTGATCATCCCCCTACACACCACCCATTACGTGATGCTGCAGCGCAACCTCCTCTATACGGCGCTGACCCGGGCGAAGCGGCTGGCGATCCTGGTCGGCGAGGAGCGGGCGCTGCGGGTGGCGGTGGGGAATAAGCGGGTGCGCCCCCGGTTCACCCGGCTGGCCGAGCGGCTGGCGGGACCGGCTTCCTAGCTCCGCGTCCGCAGCCACTCCACCGCCCGCCGGTCCACCTCCAGCGCCCGCGGGAAGGAATCGTGCCCGCCCACCGGCACCCAGCGGACCTCCAGGCGCGGGGCCGGGCTGGGGAGAGCGCCGAGGGCGGCGCGGACGGTGTGGGCGGGGACCATGGGGTCCCATTCGGAGGCGAGGAGAAGGGCGGGCACGCGCAGGCCGGGGAGGCGCGGCGCCACGCTCGCCCGGGCGTAGTAGTCCGCGGCGCCGGCGAAGCCGTGGCGCGGCGCCACGATCCGGTCGTCCCACTCGCGGATGGTGCGGATGCGCCGGGCCTGCTCCACCGGCAGCGGCACGGGGTGGCGGGCGGCCACCGGGACGTAGATGCCGAGGAGCCCTTTCAGGAGATAGCGGCGGTAGGGCCAGCGCCGGAGAGAGTCGATCTCCCGCTGCGAGATCGCGAGGTCGAGCGGTGCGCAGATGGCGGCCATGGCGGCGAGGCGCGGGTCCCCCGCCTCGGTCCCCAGGCGCAGGGTCACGTGCCCGCCCAGGGAGTAGCCGAGCACGTAGATCCGCTCGTAGCGCCGCAGCTCCTCGCTCGCCAGGGCGGCGTGAAGGTCGGCCGTCAGCCCGGCGTGGTAGAAGTCCTCCCCCCGGCGGTCCGAGCCGCGCAGGTTGACCCGCAGCGAGGAGATCCCCGCCGCCTCGGCCGCCGCCACGCCGCCTCCGAGATAATGGCTCTCGGTGCCGCCCCCCAGGCCGTGGACGAGCACCAGGATCTCGCCGCTCCCGGGGACCTCCCGCAGCCAGCCGGAGAGGCGGACCCTTCCGACTTGTGGGTCCTCCAGCGCCGTCTCCCAGGGGCGAGCCTCCAGAAAACGGGGTCCCCGCAGGCGGTGGTGGACCAGGGGGGCGACGGTCCAGAGATGCCCGCGGAAGGACATGCCGGGATGCTATCGTCAAAACCATGAGCCGTCCCCGCCCCTCCGACCGCCTCCTCCTCCAGGTGGTGGACGAGACGATGGCCGAGGCCGCGCGCCGCGCCGGCTCCTGGCTCGCCTGCCGGCCGGGCTGCACCGAGTGCTGCCACGGCCCCTTCCCCATCAACCGGCTCGACGCCCGCCGCCTGCGGGAGGGGATGGCGGCGCTCTCGGAGACCGATCCGGAACGGGCCCGGGCGGTCGGGAGCCGAGCCCGCGCGCAGCTTCCCATCCTTCTGGACGGCTTTCCGGGCGACCCGGAGACGGGCGTGCTGGCGGACGACGGCGAGGAGGCGGACCCGTACTTCAGCCGCCACGGCGCCCTCCCCTGCCCGGCGCTCGATCCGGAGACCGGCCGCTGCGACCTCTACGCCTGGCGCCCCCTGACCTGCCGCACCTTCGGCCCGCCGGTCCGGATCGGGGAGTCGGCGCTCCCGCCCTGCCGTCTCTGCTTTCAGGGCGCCCCCGCCGGAGAGGTCGAGGCCTGCCGGGTGGAGCCCGATCCGCACGGCCTGGAGGACCGTCTCCTGGCCCCCCTCGGCGAGGAGGAGACCCTGATCGCGTTCGCCCTGGCGGGGAATTCCGGACGGGGTGAAACGTTTTTGGCTTTTCGGACGTTATAGGTATGGAAGAGACCTCGATGGGACCTCTTTATCCAGAGATTCGAGTTTCACTGCGCAGCCGCAACCGCTTCGCCCTCGTGAGCGCCATCCGCCACGGGCTGCGGCGCGCCGGGACTCCGCCCGCCGAGATCGACCGCTTCTGCCAGGAAGCCCTCGCCTCCCAGGACCCGCGCGGCCTCGAAGAGATCTGCAACCGCTGGGTGCGCCTCGAGCATCCGTAAGCTTCCCCTTTCAGGCTCCTCTCGCGATACCCTGTCCCGGACGGCGGGAGAGGAGGAGACTCATGAAAGCGATTCGCGTCCACAGCGTGGGCGGTCCCGAGGTGCTGAAGCTGGAGGAGGTCCCGGACCCCCAGCCCGGAGAGGGTCAGGCGGTCGTCCGCGTCGAGGCGGCCGGCCTCAACTACGTCGACGTCTATTTCCGCACCGGCCTCTACAAGGCGCCGGCGCTCCCCTTCATCCCCGGCCAGGAGGCGGCGGGGACCGTGGCCGCCGTGGGCCCGGGAGTCACCAAGGTGGCGGTGGGCGACCGGGTGGCCTATACCGGCGTCCACGGGACCTACGCCGGGCTGGCCGTGGCGCCGGCCGCGCGGCTGGTCAAGATCCCCGAGGGGGTCACCACCCATCAGGCCGCCGCCGCCATGCTCCAGGGGATCACCGCCCACTACCTCGCCGTCAGCACCTATCCGCTGAAGCCGGGGGACGTCTGCATCGTCCACGCGGCGGCCGGCGGCGTCGGCCAGCTCCTCTGCCAGATCGCCAGGCTGCGCGGCGCCCGCGTCTTCGGCACGGTGTCGACCGAGGAGAAGGCGCGGGTCGCCCGCGCGGCCGGCGCGGACGAGGTGATCCTCTACTCCCAGCAGGACTTCTCGGCCGAGGCCAGGCGCCTGAACGGCGGCAAGGGGGTGCAAGTGATCTATGACGGCGTCGGCCGGGCCACCTTCGAGAGGGGGCTGGACACCCTGGCACCCCGCGGCCTGATGGCCCTCTTCGGCCAGGCGAGCGGCCCGGTCCCCCCGTTCGACCCGTCGATCCTCAATCAGAAGGGCTCCCTCTACCTGACCCGTCCCTCCATGGGCCACTACATCGCCGACCGTGACGAGCTGATGTGGCGGGCGGGCGAGGTCCTGGGCTGGATCGCCGAGGGGAAGCTCCGGCTGAGCATCGACCGCGAGGTGCCGCTGGCCCAGGCCGCGGATGCCCATCGGGCGCTCGAAGGACGGGAGACGACCGGGAAGGTGCTGTTGATTCCGTAGGCGGGTCTTCCAGACCGAGGTCTGAGCCTTTCAGACCGCGGTCCTGCCCGTCTGGACCTCAGATCACCCGCTCGTTCCCGCCGTCCACCGGAATCCAGGCCCCCGTCGTCTTGGCGAACCGGGGACCGCAGAGCTCGGCGGCCAGCTCGGCCACGTCGCGGCTGGTCACCTCGACCCCGAGCACGTTGTTCCGCCGGTACTCCTCCACCGAGAGGTTGTAGGCGGCGGCGCGCGAGGCGAGCACCTCGTCCGTCCAGACGCCGGTGTCGAACACGGCGTTGGGATGGAGGACATTGACCCGGATGCCGTCCTTCCCCCATTCGAGCGCCGCCACCCGGGCGAGCTGGTGGAGCGCCGCCTTGGAGGCCGAGTAGGCGGCGGCGCCGGGGCCCGGCGCGGGCACGTTCTTGGAGCCGACCACCACCACCCGACCGCCGGCCGGCGCGAGCTTCAGGAACGGGTGGGCGAGGTGCATCAGCAGCAGGTTGGCGTCCAGGTTCACCCGCATCACCCGGTCCCATTCCGCCAGCGACAGCTCGGCGATCCTGCGCGCGGCCGGGAAGATCCCCGCGTTCAGCACCAGCAG
>JAICSG010000898.1 GCA_025937035.1 Thermoanaerobaculia bacterium
CGGTGATCCGCTCGATCTCGGCCGTCATCTCGACCAGGATCTCGGCGAGCTCGCGCAGCTCCGGCGGGGACTCCGCCAGCTCGAAGTTGATGAGCTGCTGCGCCACCCCCTCGATGTAGTCGAGGACGTCGTCGAGGTCGGTGGCGAGGGAGCGGATGTCCTCGCGGTCGAAGGGGGTGATGAACGAGGAGTTCAGGGCGTCGAAGATCTGGCGGGTGATCTCGTCCCCCTCGTGCTCCAGCTCGCGCATCTCCCCCATGCGCAGCCGCCGGGTGGGCAGGTCGGCCCGCGCGAGCTCCGAGAACAGGTGGGCGGCCCGCAGCAGGTTCGCCGTGTCCCGGTCGAACAGCTCGTGGAACCGCTCCTCCTTGGGCATCAACCAGCGGATGAGGGCGTCGACCTTCGCCATCCGGCTCTCTCCTTCGTCCCGTGTTCGTGAATCAAGAGGGTGTGGCAGGCACACGTCAATCCTGTGGCGGCGCCTGGGCAGGGCGGATCGTATCATCCCGGGCGGGGGGCGCAAGGGTGGGGGGCTACCCGGCGGGTTATACTATGAAGGTGATCACGAAGGAGCAGCTCAAGGCCGAGATCGACAAGGTTCCCGAGGAGAACCTCGGGGTCCTCTACAAGATCGTCAAGGCCCTGGAGGAGCCCCGGCAGGAAGACCGGCCCCGGCCGACGGATGCCGCAGAGTGGAGGTCCTGGATCGCGGAGACCTACGGCAGCACGGCGGACTCGCCGATCGAGCGCGGAGAGCAGGGGAGCTACGAGGTCCGCGAGCCCTTTGAATGACCTACCTTCTCGACGCCAATACCTGTATCCAGTTTCTCAACGGCCGGTCTGAAAACGTCCGGAGACGTCTGGAGTCGGAGCGCCCGGAGGACATCGTCCTCTGCTCCGTGGTCAAGGCCGAGCTGTTGTACGGCGCCTTCAAGAGCGCCCGCCCTACGGAGAACCTGGATCGCCTCCGGTTCTTTTTCAGGAGGTTCATCTCCCTTCCCTTCGACGACAGGGCGACCGAGGTCTACGGCAACCTACGGGCTCGTCTGGAGCGAGCCGGAACGCTGATCGGCCCCAACGACCTCTTCATCGCCGCCATCGCTCTGTCTCAGGATGTGACTCTCGTCACCAACAATACCCGCGAATTCAGCCGCGTCGCGGGGCTGCGTCTGGAAGACTGGGAGTAGCTACCCGGCCTCCGACCGCAGCTCCAGCCCCGCCACCAGCAAGGTCGGCGATCCGATCATCCCGTCGAGCGGCTGGAAGGTGAGATCCCTCCCGACGCCGGCGATCCCCTTCAGGAAGGCTCCGATGCCGCCGCAGAGCCAGGCCTTGGCGACCGGTGCGCTGGCGCGGCCGGCCTGCACCGCGAAGCCGCAGACGGGGAGGGCGAAGCGGTCGGCGGCGAGGTCGAAGCGGCCCGGACCGGTGGCGTCGATCAGGTAATACCCCTGGGAGACGGCGCCCAGGAGCGTGGCGACCGGGGTGCGGGGCTCGGGCTTGAGATAGAGATGGGTGGGGCCCGGCGCCGGCAGGTCGCGCCAGCCGGGGCGGCGGACGCAGCCGGAGGTCTCGCCGTGGGCCGCCCCCTCCTGCCACCAGGCCAGCAGCGGCTGCCGGAAGAGCCCCTCCTCCACCAGCATCACCTCGCGGGTGGGCACCCCCTCGCCGTCCACCGGCGCCTCGAAGGCCCCGCCGGGGAGGCGGCCGTTGTCGATCAGGGTCACCCGCTCGCTGCCGAAGCGCCCGCGGGCGCCGGTGAGCCGCGAGCCGGGGCCGGGCCCCACCAGGAGCGGCAGGAGGCCGGCGAGCATGCGCGCGGCCACGTCCGGCGCCAGGAGCATCTCCCCGCCGTCCCGCTCCGGCGCGGCGCCCGCGGCGGAGATGGCCAGCCGGTCGGCCAGACGCCGGGCCAGGGCCGTGGGGTGGAACCGCCGGGGCTCCCGCGCCGCCACGTAGAGCGAGGCCGAGACCGCGGGCCGCCCCGGACCGGCGGCTTCGAGATAGAGCGTCGAGATCCGGCCACGGGTGGTGGCTCTAAGCCCCCGGCTGTTGGCCAGCTCGGCCTCGCTCGATCCATCCTCCAGCACGGCCCGCAGCAGCCGCGCTTTCGGCAGCTCGGCTTCGAGCTCGCGGCCGAGGCTCTCCAGGAGCTTCAACCCCTCGCGCTCCCCGATCAGCGGCGTGTCGAAGTCCGAGGGCGGATTCCAGGCCGGCACCGGCACGGGCTCGGGGAGCTCCAGGGAGTGGCCGGGGACCGGCTCGGGCCACGGGCCTCCCGGGGTGGGATCGCCCGTGGCGGCGGCGAAGAAGGAGGCCCGCCGGTTGCCGGCGCGCACCGCCCAGGCCCGCTCCTGGCTGGTGGAGGAGGTCTCGGTGACCGGCGTCCGCTCCAGC
>JAICSG010000403.1 GCA_025937035.1 Thermoanaerobaculia bacterium
CGGCGTTGTTCACCAGGACGTCGATCCGCCCCCAGCGATCGAAAACCTCGTTGGTGGCGGCCTCCACGGCGGCGGCATCGGTGACGTCCACCTTTTGAAAAATCCCCGCGCCGCTGTCTCCTTCCTGAGCCCCCTGAACGTCCCAGACGGCGACGCGGGCACCGGCCTCGGAAAAACGGCGAGCCGTGGCCTTGCCGATCCCCGCGGCTCCGCCGGTGACGATGACGACTTTGTCTTGCATCTTTAGAATGCCCACCGCAGCCCGAGTCGGATCTCCCGGCTGGGCCGGGTCGCCCGGGCCTTGCCGAAGTTGGGGTTCTTCACGAAGGGCGGCGCC
Source organism: Thermoanaerobaculia bacterium (assembly GCA_025937035.1). Classification (GTDB taxonomy): domain Bacteria; phylum Acidobacteriota; class Thermoanaerobaculia; order Multivoradales; family UBA5704; genus DATARR01. The sequence continues at coordinate 338 of JAICSG010000403.1, forward strand.
GGGTTGGCCAGGATCCCCGGGCGTCCTACCCGCGCTCGGCCGGAGTCTGCGCCGCCTCGGGCTGGCGGGCCGGCTTCTTCTTGCCAGAGCCGGGCACGATGCCGTCGCCCATACGGTTGCGGGCGGTGAGTTGGGCGGAGTAGGCCGCCTCGACCCGCTTGAGCTCGTCCTTCTTCAGATGGCACTTCTTGTACTTCTTGCCGCTGCCGCACCAGCAGAGGTCGTTGCGCCCGACTGGAGCCTGGGGCCCCTGCGGACGGGGGGAGGAAGAGAACAGATTGCGAAACCAGCTTGCCAGGGACACGGTGTTTCTCCAGTTTGGGGTTGAATCCAGACCGGCTGCCGGAGCGGCCGATCTCATTCCAACAGGCGCGAGCCTGCCGGCATTTCAGGAATGGCGCGGAAGGATAACACGGGTTTTCCACGATCCCGGCACAGCAGATTATCTAGCCACCTTGTTAAATCTTGCTACGATTTAATTTGAGCACAGGGCTACCCCGGCAACCAGCAGACCACCGCCGTCCCGCCGCCCGCCCGGCGCTCGATACGGAGCCGGCCGCCGTGGGCCTCGACGATCTCGCGGCAGAGCGGGAGGCCCAGCCCGGAGCCGCCGGGCTTGGAGGTGTAGAAAGGCAGCAGGGCCTTCCGCATCCCCTCCTCGCTCATGCCGGTGCCGCGGTCGAGCACGCGGAAGCGCACGCCCCCCTCGCCCAAGGGCTCCACGGCGAGCCTCACCTCCTCCGGCGGGCTCCCCGACTCATGGGCGTTCTTGAGCAGGTTGATCAGCGCCTGCTGCATCTGACCCGCATCGAAGCGGTAGATACCGAAGCGGCCGGGGGCGCTCGGCGGCTCCCCCTCGGGCTCGAAGGGGACGACCTGGCGGAGCTCGGCGAGAAAGGGTCCCCAGGCCACCTCCTGCTTGACCGGCTGCGGCAGGCGGGCGAAGCGGGCGTACCCTTCCAGGAATTCCTTGAGGTGGACGGCGCGCTCCTCGATCACGTCGAGGGCGGAGCCGAGGCGCTCCTCGTGCTCAGGTCTGCCCACCATCAGGCGGACCGAGCGGGCGAGCGAGGCGATGGGGGCGAGGGAGTTGTTGAGCTCGTGGGAGAGGGTGCGGATGGCCCGCTTCCAGACGTCCACCTCCTGGCGCCGCAGCTCGGGGGTGAGCCGCTTGACCAGGGTGAGGTCGTGCCGCCGGCCGTTCAGCTCGAAGACCCGGCGAGCGACGTGGAAGACCTCCTCCTCGCCCCCCTGATCGAGCGAGAAGAGCGAGTCCCGGCCGCTCGCCAGCGCCTCCCGCAGCCCCTCCGGGCACTCGGCGAGGATCTCGGCGAAGGACCGCCCCTCGTAGCGGCCCCGGGTGAAGAACAGCTCGCGGGCGGCGCGATTGATGAAGACGATGCGGTCCCGAGAGTCGGTGAGCACGATGGCGGTCGGGGTCGCCTCGAAGACCGTCTCGAGGAGCATCTCGCGCTGGATCAGGGCGCTCCGCTCGTCGCGCAGCACGTCTCCCACGGCGTTGTAGAGCTCGACCAGCTCCCCCAGCTCGTCCCTGCGATCGACGGCGAGGTTGAGGCTGAAGTCGTGGTCCCTGTACCCTTGAACCCCGTCGCGCAGCGCTCCCAGAACCCGCGTGGCGGGCAGGAGCGCCCGGTCGAGGCACCACCACCCCACCGGCAGCCCGAAGCCGATCGCCACCAGCAGGACCGCCCCGGGGGAAGGAAAGAAATAGGCGGCCGCCACGCAGAGGACGACGACGGCGGCCAGTCCCGCCAGGAAGGCGAGGCGGACGCGGGCGGCGAAGGAGAGGGGTTTCATCCGCGCAGCCGCCGCTCGACCGCCAGGCCGTGCTTCTCCATCTTGCGATAGAGCGCCTGGCGGGAGAGGCCGAGCGTCTCGGCGGCCTTGGCGACGATGCCGCCCGCGTCGGCGAGGGCGCGCTCGATCCTCACCCGCTCGGCCAGGCCCAGCTCGTCCGCCTCGGCGGCGAGGGCCGGACCGGCGGCGAAGGGGGCGGTCCCCAGCCCGAGGTCCTCGGCGCGGATGGTGTCCCCCGCAGCGACGAGCACGGCCCGCCGCAGCGTGTTCTCCAGCTCGCGGACGTTGCCCGGCCAGGGGTAGCGCACCAACTGCTCGCGGGCCCGCGGATCGAGCCGCCAGACAGCGCCCGTGGGCGAGGGGGAGAGGTCGCGCAGGAAGCGCTCGGCGAGGGGGATCACGTCCTCCGGCCGCTCGGAGAGAGGCGGGACCGCCAGCTCGATGACGTTCAGGCGGTAGAAGAGGTCCTCGCGGAAGCGGCCGGCGGCGATCTCCCGGCGAAGGGCGGCGTTGGTGGCGCAGATCAGCCGGACGTCCACGCGGCGGGTCTCGCTGCTCCCCAGGCGCTCGAACTGGCCGCTCTGGAGGACCCTCAGGAGCTTGGCCTGCCCCGAGGGGGAGAGGTTGCCGATCTCGTCGAGGAACAGGGTGCCGCCGTCCGCCGCCTCGACGCGGCCCACCCGCCGGCGGGTGGCGCCGGTGTAGGCCCCCGCCTCGGCGCCGAAGAGCTCGCTCTCCAGGAGCTCGTCCGGGAGCGCCCCGGCGTTGACCCGCACGAAGGGCCTGTCCTTGCGCCGCGAGCTCGCCTGGACGATCTCGGCCAGCTTCTCCTTGCCGGCGCCGGAGGGGCCGGTGATCAGGACGGGGACGTCCCCCCGGGCCACCTGGAGGGCGAGGATGACCACGGCGTGCATCTTCTCGCTGGCCCAGACGGCGCCGCAGAGGTCGTGCCGCTCGGCGAGGTCCTCCCAGCTCCGCCGGGCCCGCCCCCGCAGCTGCGCGTTCTCCAGCTGCAGCTCGCGCAGGCGCAGGAGGTTGCGCACCGAGGCGAGGAGCTTCTCGTCGTCCCAGGGCTTGGCGAGGTAGTCGCTCGCCCCCTCCTTGACGAGCTGGACGGCGGTCTCCAGCGACGTCCAGGCGGTGATCAGGAGCACGGGCAGCCCCGGGTCGCGGCGCTTGATCTCGCGGAAGAGGGCGATCCCCTCCTCCCCCGTGGTGGCCTCGGGGCTGAAGTTCATGTCCTGGACCACGACGCCGATCTCCTGCGCCGTGTCCGCGTCCAGCCTCCTCAGGGCCTCCTCGGGCGAGCGGGCCACGGCGCAGGCCATCCCCCGGATCTCGAACAGGACCTGGAGGGCGGTGACGACCGCGGGCTGGTCTTCGACGATGAGGACCTTCAGCTTCGACACCCTCTATTTATACCCCGCGCGGCGGAAACGTCCCTCCTCGCTTGCGGGATAGCACTAAAATGCATGGGTGTCGATATAGATCCTCACCCGTTCGAACGGAGGTATGACCATGCGTAAGAAGATGCTTCTCCTGGCCCTGTCGCTCGCGGCGCTCGCGGGCTCCCTCACCGCTTCCAGGGCCGCGGCGGGCGGTACCTACTTCTGCCCCCGCTGTACGACCTACGCGGACGGCTCGCAGTGCTGCGTGAGCTGCACCTGCAACAGCTCGGGGGTTCCGATCGCCTGCACGAACAACTACTGCCCGCCGGCGGACGGCGGGGGGGCGTAGGCCCTCATCAGCCTGGGGTTGAAAAACCCCAGGCTGATCAACCCCTCAGCTCACCATCGGGTCCAGCTTCTCCGGGTCCACCCCCAGCTCCTGGATCGCCCGGGTCACCACCGAGCGCTCGATCCGCCCCCAGCGGGCGAGCTGGTGGAGGGCGGCGATGACGACGCACTCCGCGTCGACCTCGAAGAAGCGGCGGATGGCCTCGCGGGTCTCGCTGCGGCCGAAGCCGTCGGTGCCGAGGGAGTAGAGCTTGCCCGGCAGCCAGGGGGCGATCTGGTCCGGCACCAGCTTCAGGTAGTCGGTGACCGCCACGATCGGGTTGTCGTCCCCCTCGAAGAGCTGGACCACGTACGGCTTGCGCGGCTCCGCCTCGGGGTGGAGCATGTTCCAGCGCTCCGCCTCCAGGGCGTCGCGGCGCAGCTCCTTGTAGCTGGGGGCGCTCCAGAGCTCCGCGGCCACGCCGTAGCGCTCGGCGAGGATCTCCTGCGCCCGCATGGCCTCGCGCAGCAGCGAGCCGCTGCCGAAGAGGTGGAGGCGCGGACGGTTGTCGGGGACGTCCTCCCGGCCCGGAGGCGCCGGACGGAGCTTGTAGAGACCCTTGAGGATCCCCTCCTCCGCGCCGGCCGGCATGGGCGGCATCGGATAGTTCTCGTTGTAGAGGGTGATGTAGTAGAAGATGTCCTGCCGCTCGGTGTACATCCGCTTCATGCCGTTCCGGATGACCACCGCCAGCTCGTAGGCGAAGGCGGGATCGTAGGCGAGGAGGTTGGGCACCACGCTCGCCAGCACGTGGCTGTGGCCGTCCTCGTGCTGGAGCCCCTCGCCCATCAGGGTGGTGCGGCCCGAGGTGGCGCCCAGCAGGAAGCC